>JBEDEF010000222.1:0-2533 GCA_041175845.1 Verrucomicrobiota bacterium | reverse complement strand
ACTCCTGCTCACGAGCGTCGGCATCCCGCCCGGCGGACAATGGCTCGACGCCTGCGCGGGCGCCGGCGGCAAATCCCTCCAGCTCGCCCGCCTCCTCGGCCCGACCGGCACCGTCGAGGCGACGGACCTCCGCCCCGCGGCCCTTGCGGAATTGCGCCAACGGGCCACGCGCGCCCGCGTCGCCAACCTCACGATCTCCGCGCGCCCCGGCCGCGCCGCCTACGATGGTGTCCTGGTGGATGCCCCCTGTAGCGGCACCGGCACCTGGCGCCGCGCCCCGCACCTCAAGTGGGTCACGCGCCCCGAGCACCTCGCGCGCGCCGCCAGCCGCCAGCTGGAGCTGCTCCACCAGCTCGCCCCGCTCGTCCGGTCCGGAGGACTACTCGTCTACGCCACCTGCTCGCTCGCCCGCTGCGAGAACGCCGCCGTCGTCACCGCCTTCCTGCAGGACCATCCCGGCTTCACGCCACAGCCGCCCGCGGTCGACTTCGGCTACGCACCCGGAGAGGGCGGCCTCACCATCTGGCCCGCGCGCCACGACACGGACGGATTCTTCGTGGCCGCGCTGCGCCGGGGTTGAATTCCCTTGCGGCGGCCCCCCCCGCTCCAAGCATTCCCACGTGGTTCCCGACGCCGATTACCGCATCAAGCTCCAGGTCTTTGAGGGTCCCCTCGACCTGCTGCTCTTCCTCATCCGGAAGAACGAGCTGGATATCTACGATATCCCCATCGAGTCGGTCACCCGCCAGTACATCGACGCCCTTCATGCGATGCAGCGGCTCGACCTCGACGTGGCCGGGGAATTTTTCGTGATGGCTGCCACCCTGATGGAGATTAAGAGCCGGCTCCTCCTCCCCAAGGGTCAGCACGCAGTCGACCCCAACGCGGAGGATGAGGAGGTCGACCCCCGCTGGGAGCTCGTCCACCAGCTCATTCAGTATCGGAAGTTCAAGGACGCGGCTGGGGATCTTGCCGGACTCATCGAGACGCGCCAGGGCAGCCTGCCGCGGCTCGTGCCTGCGTCGAGCGGCCTCGAGACCGAACGCCGCCTCCGGCAAGTCGACCGCATCGAGCTCTGGAATACGTTCAACATCGTCCTCCGGCGCCTCGCCGAAAAGCTGGTCGTGGGCGAGATCCACGACGAGGTGGTCACGGTGGCCGACCAGATGGAGTGGCTGCTCGGAAGCCTTCCCACCAGCGGCACGATCACCTTCACGCAGCTATTCCCTCAGGGCACGACGCTCCGCCGTCTCGTCGCGACCTTTCTGGCGATGCTCGAGCTCACCCGCATCCGGAAAGTGCGCGTCCGGCAGGACGAAGCCTTCGCCGACATCCTGCTGGAGCCGGTGACGGAACCACCGGCCGCCCCGGTGGCGGCGGACGTCACTGTCCTCACGCCCGCAGCCGCGACCACGGGTGGTCCCGCGGTGGAAATGCCGCTTGAAACCAGCGCGAACCCACCCACGGTGACGACGTGAGTAAGAAGCCGCAGCGTTCCCGTCCCGCCAAGAACCCTCGCATCCGCGGCATTCTCGGAGTGGGGCTCGATAACGAGGACGGCCACAAGCGCATCACCACCGGGGAAAAGTTCGCGCTCGTCGGCGGCTCGCAAGAGACGCACGAGGTGATGACCGAGACGATGCTCAAGACTTTCGAGGAGCTGAAGCGTCGTTCGAAACCCCTCGAGACCATCGACCCGCGCGAACTCGGGGAGATCATCGAGAAGTCCCGCCCTTGCTGACGTGACCGACCGCGCCCCCGATTCCCCTGCCGACCGTGCCGCGGAACCGGAAGCCTGCCCCTCCTGGCTGGTCGGCCTCTGCGGGGTAGCCGCCGCCGCCTCGCTGCTCTTCACCCTCCTCCTCTTCCTCAACCGCTGAACGTATGTCCGCCCAAGTCGCCCACCTCACCACCGAAACTTTTGCCGCCGCCGTCGCCGCTTCGGGCACCACGCCCGTGCTCGTAGACTTCTGGGCCCCCTGGTGCGGCCCCTGCAAGGCGATCGCGCCCATCCTCGACGAGCTCGCCACCGAGCTAGCGGGCAAGGTGGCCATCGGGAAGGTCAACATCGATGAGCACGACGCGGTGGCCGCCCAACACGGCATCCGCGCCATCCCGACGATGATCCTCTTCAAGGGCGGTAAGCCGGTTGAGACCATCGTCGGCATGACCTCCAAGGCCACCCTGCACGCTAAGCTCACGGCCCACGTGGGCTGATTCCGCCGACGGTCAAGGGGCATTTAGGCCGCCAGCCCCGCGGCGAACAGGATCCCGAATCCAGCCAGCAGCTTCCCCGTCGCGCCCAACAGGGCGATCAACTCTCCCGGGGCAGTCGCCCGGGCTAGTCGATTAGCGTGGATCACCGCCACCGGCGCCAGCACCAGCGGCAGGAGTACGGTGAACCCGTAGCCGGCGAACCAGAAGCCCACGGGGACCATAAAGGCCACCCCCGCGGAAACCGCGAACTGGATCCGCGCCGCCCGGCGCCCCCAGCGGACGACCAGCGTCCGCTTGCCCGCCTTCGCGTCGGTTT
>JBEDEF010000221.1:0-4364 GCA_041175845.1 Verrucomicrobiota bacterium | reverse complement strand
CCGGAGGCGAGGAAGGTGCGGCGGGAGGGGGTCGAGGGGGATGGCATCGGCGGGAGCGAACCCGCCGACTTGCGTCAAGCCAAGGCAAACCCGCCAGGCGCGGAAGCGGAGCTGGGCCACGGCCGGAACCGCGAGCGCAGTACCCTCCGGGGGTGCGATGCCGGGGGCGGAGAAAGCCGCGCACCTTAGTTGAACGGGCCGCCCCTCCACTGGGGACCAATTTCGCTCCGATCCCCGGCGCCAAATGCCCGCGATGCAGGGTCCTTCGATTCCAGGTGGCGTTCCGCCGGACGATAAGCTTCTTTCCCCAGCGCCTCGCCCACCCCGCCTTTCCGGCAGGGTCTGGAGCGAGCCGGCCATGGCAGTTCCCTCCGACCACCGGAAACATCCCTACCATCTCTTCGTCCTCGGGCTTTGCCTCCTGGCGCTGCTCCTCCTCGCCCTCCAGACGATGGGCAATCTGGAGGACGAGTCGCGCCGGCTCCTCGGTTACGCCGACAACTTCATCTGCCTGCTCTTCTTCGGAGACTTCCTCCACAGCCTGATGGTCGCCCCGGACCGGTGGCGCTACCTGCGCACCTGGGGCTGGATCGACTTCCTCTCGAGCATCCCGGTCATCGACTCGCTGCGCTGGGGCCGCGTGGCGCGCATCGCCCGGGTTTTCCAGATCATCCGAGGCATCCGGGCGACCAAGGTCCTGGCAGATGCGTTCCTTGGCCAACGACGGCAGAGCGTGGCGGGATCCCTCCTCCTGGTCCTGCTGGTCACCCTCGTCGGCGGCGCGACCGCCGTGCTCGAATTTGAGTCTCCCACTCAGGGTAATATCCGTACGGCCGAGGATGCCCTTTGGTGGGCGATGGCTACGATCACCACCGTCGGCTACGGGGATCACTATCCGGTGACAACGGGTGGGCGCGTGGTGGGCGGCCTGCTGATGATCACCGGCATCGGCTTGGTTGGCGCTTTCTCCGGCCTTGCCACCTCGTGGTTCCTCGCCGCGACGCACGCCGGAAAGGAACGCCCTGCTCCACCGGCACAGGAGTCGGGCGAACCGGAGTCACCCCGCTGAGCCCGGCCCCGTTGGGACCGAGAACGCAGCAAGGTCAGGCCCCGCGAACCGCGGGATCGGGGCCCAAAAAAGGCGCGCCCCGCGAGAGGACGCGCCCCAGAAGGGATCCGTTGGTCGACCTCAGAGGTCGAAGCCGAGGGTGAAGATGAACTTGCGCGGGTCCACGATGCGCCAGGCGTAGATCGAACCATCCGGGTTCCCCGCCACCGGCTGCAACCGGCCGTTCTCGAACACATCGCGGATGTTCAGCTGCACGTTGGCGCGGATCTTGTCCGACATGAACCGCATCCGGTAACCGAACGACAGGTCATAGTAGAAGCGCGCGGAGTCCCAGATGGGCTTCGCCGGATCGAGCTCCAGCACCACGCCGCGGAAGTTGCCCGGCAGCTGCGACGGCGCCTTGCCGTAGAAGCCGATCGAACCCTTGTCCTCCCAACGGACCGCGCCGCCGATGCTGAAGTTGCGCATCACGCCCTCGGTGAAGGTGTAGTTCGTGACGGTGCTCCAGCGGTACTTGCGGACCTGGGTGCGCGGCTTGCCCGCGTTCGCCACCGAGAACAGGTACGGCGAGATCAGGCCGTTGTAATAGGCCGTCTCGGGCGTGTCACCACCCAGCGCGGGGATCGTGTTCCACCACAGGCGACCCTCGTCGTCCTTGGCGGTGGTCCAGACGGGCAGGCGGGACTGCCAGTACTCGAACTGCTCGGAACCGATGCGGGAATCGATGGCGATCTGCTGCGCGCCGGTGAACTTGATCCGCCAGTTCTTGCTCGGGTTGTAGGTCGCCTCGACCTCGTAGCCCTTCGACTCGACGTCCGACAGACCGTTGGTCTGCGGCTGGCCGTTGCCCGCGGAGAGGAAGGTGGCCATCCAGTCGTCGGTCACGCCCATGAGGCGGGCGGTGGCGGCGGCGGATTGGGCCGCCGTGGGGGTGATGCCCTGCGCGGCGAACCGGCGGTTGGAGAGGGCAAGGGCCCACGGGTAGAAGCCGTTCGCGTCGCGGATACCGTTGTTCTCGGGGCGGCCCTCGAGGCGGAAGGTCCGGTTGCCGATCGTGCCCACCTCGCCGGCGCGGCTGCCGAGCTCGGCGACCTCGTAGCGATTGAGCTTCACGCTCAGCTTGCCCTGCAGCGCGGTGAACATCACGCCGTAGTCCTTGCCCTCGCCCTTGGCGTTCGGGATCACGCCCTTCAGGTCCATCGCGTAACGGACCACCTGCGGGAAGAAGCTGTCGGAACGGTTGTAATACAGGTTGAACCACGGCAGCGGGCGCAGCACGGCGCCGTAGGTCTTGGTGTCACCGCGCTGCGAGGCGCGGGTCGCGGCACCAAGGGGCCCGGTGGCGTCGTCGGTCCAGGGGCCCCACACGCCGTAGTTATCGTAGGAGACGAGGCCGGTGGCAGGGTTGACGGCGGCCTGGCCGGAGGTGCGCTCGCGGCGGCGGTCGCGGCGGAGGCCCACGGTGGTGATCAGGCGGTCGCGCAGGAAGTAGCTCTGGGCGGTGACGCTGAGCGTGCGCAGCTCGTTGCGGCTGCGGGTGGTGCTGGCGCGGGCGAGGTTGCCGAAGCTGACGGACTCATTGACCCACTGGCCGGAGAGGTTGTTGAACCAGGTGACGGGCCGGGTGCCGGAGAAGTCGCTGAGCGTGCTCGGGCCGTAATCGACGTTCTGACCCTGATTGTCCCCGAGGTAGTAGCGGAGGCCGAGCTGGTTGCCGGCGACGCGGTTGGCGCGGTTGACCCAGGGATTGTCGCTCTCGGGCCAGTAACCGTAGGTGTAGGTGGCGCTGGAATTGCGGTTCACCTCGGCGTGGCCGGCGACGCGCTGCGTGCCGATCCACGAGAGCCAGCGGGGCAGGCCCTGCGGCGTGAACTGGTAGGCCAGGTCGGCGTTCTGCGTGTCGTAAACCTCGGGGCGCCGGTTGTCGAAGGGACCGACCGCCTGGACGAAGGGCCGGAGGAAGTTCGGGTTGGCGCGGCCGTCGAGCAGGCGCGAATTCACGTCCACGTAGACCACGGTGTCCGTGTTATCGATCATACTGCGGCTGAAGCGGGAGAACTTCTGGTACATGAAGCCGGCGCGGGCGGCGATCAGGTGCGAGGCGGTGTTGAGGATGACCTGCTCGCCCTCGACGCGGAGGGTCGAGGCGCTGTCCTCGCCGTAGTTCGCGGCGACGAAATTGGTATTGGACCAGTCGTAGATCGACTTGTCGGTGACCGAGGGGGCGAAGAACAGCGGGAACGGGTTGGCCTTCCGGCGCATAATATCCGTACCGGTCTGCAGGTAACGGATGTTACTGTTGTTCGTGTAGGGCGAGGGCACGCCGGACGTGACCGGGTTGGCGGTGCGGGTCTGGGTGATGCCCTGGAGGCCGTTGCCATCGATGTAGGCCACGAGGCGGCCGTAGTTAATGCCGCCCATCAGGCCCGGGGGCAGGTTGGTGTTCTCATTGGCGACCGGGAACGGCCCGGCGGTGCGTCCGCCCGCGTAGGAGACGAGCTGCGTGACCGGATCGAAGGTGGGGCGGCCAGTGGCGGCCCACTCGGAGACGGTGTCGCGCGGGGTGACCGAGTTGGGGCGGCGGTAGAAGTTGTCGTACTTCTCGAAGGAAGCGTTGATCACGGTCTGCTTGAAGGGGCGGACCTGGATCGCGCCGAAATAGCGGCGGATCTTCTCCTCGGCCGGCTTACGGGTGAAGCCCTTGGACTCGTCGACGGCGGCGAAGCGGACGGCGAGCTTGTCCGTGATCAGGGGCCGGTTGAAGTCGAGGGTCAGCCGGTGGCCGCCCCAGTCGTCGAACCGCACCGAGGTGCTGGAGCTGATGCGGGTGAGGTTGGCCTTGGAGGGGACGAGGTTGATCGTGCCGGCGGCGGCGCCGAGGCCGAAGAGGTTGGAGTTGGGGCCGCGGGAGATTTCCACCGCGTCGAGGTTGTACGGGTCGACGGGGATCTTGTTGTTGCTCGAGAAGTTACCCAGGGCGATATTGACGCCGCTGCCGCTGATCGGGCTGCCGACGCCGCGGATGCGGTTGGCGGTCGCGGGGTCGTTGGCGGTCCCGTCGATGATGCCGCCGTTCCGGTTGGGCGTGAACTGGGTGTAGTTGCCGGTACCCTCGGTGTTCGCCTCGTAGAGGAAAATGTCGTTCAGATCGACCACCGCCAGGTCCTGCATCTGCTGTTTGGTAACAACCGTGATGGAGGCGCCGAGGTCCTCGAGCTTGGAGTTGAGGCGGGTGCCGGAGAGGGTGTTAAGGGCTTGGTAACCCCGGTCGGCCTCGGAGGAGACGGTGAAGGGC
>JBEDEF010000220.1:0-2575 GCA_041175845.1 Verrucomicrobiota bacterium | reverse complement strand
CCGCAACCTCACCCTGCGCGCCAGCTACGCGCACTCTGAGCGAAAGCGGCAGAACTTTTTCACCGAGGTCTTCGCTTTCTTTGACACCCGCGTGCCGGAGTGGCGGCGGCTCCTCGCGGGTAATCCGACCGAGCTGGCGACGCTCGAGACCGCCGCGCGCGAGCTCTACAGCGAACTCGACTTCCAGGTGGACCGCCAGAATTCGCCCTTCGGCTCGCGCCCGCACAAGGCCAACGGCACCGCCCGTTACCGCTTCAGCGAGGGACGCCTCAAGGGCGTGTTCGTCGGCGGTTCGATCCGCTACAACGGCAAGAACTTCCTCAGCTGGGACAAGCCGACCGGGTACGTCTACTGGGGCAACGAGTCGCTCCTCGGCGACGCTTTCGCCGGCCACCGCTTCCGCGTGCCGGGGTCGCGCATCAACGCGACGGTCCAGCTGAACGTGCGGAACGTCTCCAATTCGTACCTGGCAAACATCGGTCGCTATAATGACAATTATACCGGAGTGCGGCGCATCTACTTCAACGAGCCGCGCAGCTACCGCCTGACGACGACGCTGGAGTTCTGAGCCGCGGCGGGGCCGCGTTGTGGCCGCGGCCGTTGCCGCGGATTCGGATCCGCTTGGGCTGGTGCGGCCAGGGATTTCATCCCCGGCCGCACCCGGCCGCCAGCTGCTCGTCCATGGGTTCGGCCACCGCCCACCGACTCACCGTCGACCGTTTGCTCACTTCCCGCCGACCCAGCGCACCGCGTTGGTCAGAAGCGTCCGGAACGCCGGGTGGTCGTGCACTCGTTCGTCGTGGCCGAGCGTGATGCCGATGACCCGCGCCCGCTCGTGCCGCGTCACCCACGCGACGGGGTGCGGACGCTGGAACTTCTGCGAGGGCGAGCTCTCCGCGAGCACTTCGATCGGCGCGGTCCCGGCCGGAATCTTCTCCGGCTCGGCGTTCATGTAGTACAGCTCATCGATTACTTCGAAGCTCGCCGGCATGCCGCGCATCACCGGGTGCGCCGGCTGGCGCACGTGCACGGTGTAGGGCCCGAGCTTGTCGTGCCCGCGCGATCCGCCGCCGACCAGTTGCGCGTTCAGCTCCGGCCAGCGCGGAAAGGCGTACCAGGTGCCCGGATGCAGCATCACGATGCCCTTGCCGGCCGCGGCGAAGGCGAACACCGCTTGCCGGTAGGCCGGGGTGTCGAAGAACATCCGGTTCACGCTGATCACGGCCACGTCCGCCTCAGGGAGCACGGCCGCCGCCTGGTCGCGGTCCTCGGTGTAGTGCACGGTGAAGCCGGCCGCGCGGAGTGTCGCGCTGTCGGTCGCGCCGAAGAACTCGGTGAACTTGTGCGAGCTGCCGCCGCCGATGAGGAGGACGCGGGTCTTACCGGCTTCCCAGCGGACCGTCTCCACGGGCGGTAGCGGGCGGTCGTTCTTGCCACCCTCCTTGGGGCCGTCCACCGGGGCGGCCGCAGCCGCGTTGGCGGGAGCATTCGGGGCGGCGGCGGAGGCCGGGTTGGCGGCGGCGACCTTCTTGGCCTTGCCGCTGCCGCCCTTCTTGGTCGGGGCGGGCGCCGCCGCGCCGGCCGCCGGGGCCGGGGTGCTCGAGGCCGCGAGGTAGGCGATGACGTCGCGCAGGCCCGCGGCGCCGAGGCCCTCAAGGCCCTCCGGCATCAGGGACCGCCGCGTGTTCTCGCGGCTGGCGATGTCCGCGAGCCTCACCTCGGTGTCGCCGCCCTGGTTGCGCAGGGTCAGGCTGGCGCTGGTCTCGCTGACGATCACGCCGACGAGGGTCTCCCCCTTGCGGGTGGTCAGGTTCCACTGCCAGTAATTCGGCTCCACCTGGCGGTTCGGGTCCACGATGTGGGTGAGGAGCTCCAGCGGGCTCTTGCTGCCGATGCCGGCGAGCGGGGGTCCGACGTCGCGCACACCCACGTCGCCGTACTTGTGGCAGATGGCGCAGGCGGCGGTGAATACGGCCCGCCCGTTCGCCACGTCGCCCGCCTTAGTGACCTCGGGCATCAGCTGGCTGATCAGGGTGTCCTTCTCGCCGTTGCCCGCCGCCACGGTGAGGCCGGCCGCGGCCGCGGCGACGCCGCGGTTCGGGTGGGTCCGCAGGCGCGCGAGGTTGCCGGGCCCGACCTCCGTCACCGGGACGGTGCCCGCCTTGATGGCCTCGACCAGCGCGAGGGCCGACTCCGGGCGCCGCACGATCTGGTCGAAGATTGCCGGGGAACGGGTGGCGCGGAACGCTGCGACGAGGACCGCGTCCGCGTCCTTGCCGGGCGCCGTCCCGAGGGCCTGCACCAGCGCGGTGCGCAGCGCGGCCGGGGTGGCCGGCGCGGCGAGGAGCTCGCCGATCCCGCTCAGAGCGTCCGGGCGGGTGCGCGGGAAGGTCAGGAGGCTGGCCGCGAGTTCGCCCCGCCGCGGGCCGGGCTGGGTGGCATCGGCGAGGTCGCGGAGCATCTGGCGGGTGACTGCTTCCGCGGCGGTCGCGAGCTGGCCGGTGCGGTCCCACTTCGCCACGAGGGGCAGGGTGGCGGCCGCGGTGTCCGGCGTGGCGAGCAGGCGCTGGAGGAG
>JBEDEF010000219.1:0-5137 GCA_041175845.1 Verrucomicrobiota bacterium | reverse complement strand
CGGTCGGGGCCGGCGCCGTGAATTCCGGGCGAGCTCGGCGTTGCCTCAGGACAGCTTCACCCCGCGGGCGGCGGCGGAGCGGAGCAGGGCGTCGGCCAGATCGCTCGGGGTCACCGCGACCTCGATCCCGCATTCGCGGAAGATGGCGATCTTGGCCGCGGCGGTGTCCTCATGGCCGCCGATGACGGCGCCCGCGTGGCCCATACGGCGGCCCGCGGGGGCCGTCGCTCCCGCGATGAAGCCGGCGACCGGCTTCTTGCAGTTGGCCTGAACCCAGCGGGCGGCCTCGACCTCGGCGCTGCCGCCGATTTCGCCAATCATGATGATCCCGTGCGTCTCCGGATCCGCGTGGAACAGCTTGATCACATCCAGATGCGAAGTCCCGTTCACCGGGTCGCCGCCGATGCCGACGCAGGTCGACTGGCCGATGCCCTTGGAAGTGAGCTGGAACACAGCCTCATAGGTGAGGGTGCCGGAGCGGGAAACCACGCCCACGTGACCGGGGCGGTGGATGTAGCCCGGGGCGATGCCGATGCGGCAGCCGCCTTTGGAGCCGGGCCCGGTGCCCGGCGTGACCAACCCGGGGCAGTTCGGGCCAATCAGACGCGTGCGGCGGCCCTGCATCGCGCGCTTCACGCGGATCATGTCGCGGATCGGGATGCCCTCGGTGATGGCGACCGCGAGATCCAAGTCGGCGTCGACCGCCTCGAGGATCGCGTCGGCCGCGAACGGGGGTGGGACGAAGATCGCGGAGACCGTGGCGCCGGTGGCGCGGGCGGCCTCGTGGACTGAGTTGAAGATCGGGACGCGGTGCCCCTGGTGCTCGAAGTGCTGGCCGCCCTTGCCGGGCGTGACGCCCGCGACGACCTGCGTGCCGTAATCGAGCGAGAGCCGCGTGTGGCGGGCCCCGAACTCGCCGGTGATGCCCTGGATCAGGATCTTCGTGGTGGGGGTGATGAGAATGGCCATGGGAGGGAGGTGAGGACGGGTTTCAGGCGACGAGCCGGACGATCTTTTGGGCGGCGTCGGCCATCGTGTCGCCCGACACGAGGGTGAGCCCGGACGCGGCGAGCGTGGCCTTGCCGGCCTCGACGTTGTTGCCTTCCAGGCGGACGACCAACGGCAGCTTCAGGCCGACCTCGCGGACCGCCTCGACGATGCCTTGGGCGATCACGTTGCAGTCCATGATTCCGCCAAAGATATTCACGAGTATTCCCTTCACGTTGGGGTCGCCGAGGATGATTTTGAATGCGGCGACGACCTGGTCCTTCGAGGCGCCACCGCCCACGTCGAGGAAGTTAGCCGGCGTACCGCCGAAATGCTTGATGATGTCCATCGTCGACATCGCGAGGCCGGCTCCGTTGACCAGGCAGGCGATGTTGCCGTCGAGGGCGATGTAACTCAGCGAATACTTGGAGGCCTCGATCTCCTTCGGGTCCTCCTCGTTGAGGTCGCGCAGGGCGACGAGCTCCGGGTGGCGGAAGAGGGCGTTGTCGTCGAAGGAGACCTTGGCGTCGAGGGCGAGGACGTCGCCGGTCGGGGTGGTGATGAGGGGGTTCACCTCGACCATGGCGGCGTCAGTCTCCCAGAAGCAGGTGTAGAGGTTGCGGATGAGCTTCGCGGCGTTCTTGGCCTCCGCGCCGGTGAGGCCCAAGGCGGCGATGAGGTCGCGCACTTGGAAATCGGCCAGCCCGTAGGCGGGGTCGACGCGGACCTTGGTGATCTTCTCCGGGGTCTCGTGGGCGACCTTCTCGATCTCCACGCCGCCCTCGGTCGAGGCGACGATGACCGGGCGGGAGCTGGCGCGGTCGAGCAGAATAGCAAGATAGTACTCTTTCTTGATGTCGCTCGCGACGGTGAAGTACACCGTCTGCACCCGGCGCCCGGCGGGGCCGGTCTGGGCGGTGACGAGCGTCTCGCCCAGCATGTTGCCCGCCATCGCGAGGGCGGCGGCCTTGTCCTTGCAGAATTTCACGCCGCCCTTGAAGCCGTTGGTGAACGTCCCCTTGCCGCGTCCGCCAGCGTGGATCTGGGACTTTACCATCGTCGCTCCCTCGGGGAGCTGGGCGAGGGCGGGGGCGAACTCCTCCCGGCTTCGGGCGGCGGCGCCTTTGGGCACGGGAACGCCGAATTTCTCGAAGAGGGCCTTGGCCTGATACTCGTGGATGTTCATGCAGAGAGGTTCGTAAGGGTGGCAGCAAACCAGAGGCGCGGCCGCGGAAGCACGCCAAAAATCGGCGTGCGGCCCGAGGTTGCGTTTCCGGGTGTTTCGCGCAGGGTCGACTTTCGATGCAAGCTCACGAGGTGATGAAGGAGGTGTTGAAGCAGACCAGCGCCAAGCGGATTGCCGCCGACATGAACTTGTCCCTTTCCCTCGTCTATAAGTGGGCCGAGCCCGTCGATCCCGGCGCCGCCTCGGGTAGCCCGCTCGAGCGGGTCGGCCAGTTGCAGCGCATCACCGGCGACCCGCGCATCGCCCAGTGGGTTTGCGAGCAGGGTGACGGTTTCTACATCCGCAACCCGCAGGACCTGGCGGGCAGCGCCCGGCTAATCCCCGCCACCAACGGCATCGTGCAGGAATTCGCCGACATGCTCGCGACGATCGCCACGGCCTCGGCCGACAGCAACATCACCAAGGACGAGGCGAAGCACATCCGGCGGCGCTGGGAGGAACTGAAGGGCGTCACCGAGGCCTTCGTCCGCGCCGCCGAGACCGGCAATTACGGTGCCCAGCCGCCGCCTCCGCCCGCGCGCTGAGGCCACGAGCGGGGCGGCCCGCGCCCGCGTGAGGTGCGGACGCGGGTCGGACGAGGTCAGCGTCCCAGGTACTTGTCGCGGCCCAGCACCAAGGCCTCGATTTTCCGGTCGGCGATCGAGCGCTTGAGCATCCAGAAGCCGCAGTCGGGATGCGCCCAGCGGACGCGGCCCGGGCCGACCTTCTTCTCCACGGCCTCGAGGCGGCGGGCCACCTCATCCGGGGTCTCGATATGGTTCACCTTGATGTCGATCACGCCGACGCCGAGGGCGATGCGGCGGTCGATGTGCTTCAGGGCGTCGAGGTCTGCCGCCGGCCGGTGCGCCAATTCCAGCACCAGATGGTCGGTGTGGAGGGCGTTGAGGAAGTCCAGCAGCTTGCGCCAGTTGCCCTTCTGGATGGTCTGGCCGCCGTAGTTGCCGAAGCAGAAGTGCACGCTGCGTTCGGTGCCGGGGGAGATGGCGTCGAGTACGAGGTTCATCGCCGCCGCCGCGAGGGGGGCGTCCGCCGGGTTGCCCGGGATGTTGGCCTCGTCGACCTGGATGCAGGCCGCGGGCAGACCGGTGACCTGCGCCGCCAGCACCTCGCCCAGGGCCATCGTCAGGCGATCAAAGTCGCGGTAGTGATGGTCGAGCAGCGTCCGCGCCAGCATGTAGGGGCTGGTCACGGTGAACTTGAACGGTCCACCGGCCACGGCGGCCGCGCGCTGGCAATCGGCGAGCAGGTTGAGCGAACCTTCGCCGAGGGCGCCGGTGACGACCCCGGCCGGCTTGCGGCGGAAGCCCATCGGGTGGTGGCGCGAGAACTCGTCGGTCACCGAGCGGCCGACGACCGAGGAGATGCCGGCCATCGGGCGGATGAAGTATTCGATCATCCCATTGGTGTCGGGATGATTGATGTCGAAGCGGTAGAGTTCCCCGTCGGTCGGCAGATCGATCCCGGCCTGGCGCTGCAGGTCGAAGACGACGCGGGTGGCGTCGATCACCGCCTGCTCGCTGGGCAGGGCCGCGAGCCAGTCGGGAATCGGATAGGAGCCGACCGTGGTCGTGAGGATCCGGGGGGATTTCGGGAGTTTCGCGTTGGGCATGGAAAAAGGTTCAGCGGGCCGCGGTCCGGCTGAGCAGGTCGTGCACGGTGGAGACGATCTGGTCTTCCAGCCCCGGAGCCCAGGGTCCGGGTTGGCCATAAGGCACCATCGAGGTCTCGCCCTCGTAGCGGCCCTCGCGCAGCACGCGCTCACTCGGAATATAGGACATCACGTCGTTCGCATAGCCGAAGACCCACAGGGCTTCGCCGGCCTCGCGGCGCAGGCGCAGGGCGTAATCGACCACCACCTCGCCGCCCAGCGCCACCCAGGCGAGCCCGCCGAGGCGCCACGCCTGCACCGGATAATCGTACTCAAGCAGGCGCGGGCCCCGGGTGCGCTGGAGCTCGCGCACGGAGGCGGCCCACGCCTGGTGCATCTCACGGTTCGACTGCACCTTCTCCTCGGCCTCCTTCAGCTGCGTCTCGGTCGGCTGGCGCGCGAAACGCAGCGTGACATCGCTCCAGGCGGCGGCGAAGCGGCCCTCGACCGGGGCCAGCGGACGGCCCAGCGCCCGGTCGGCGGCGTCGGCGAGGGCGCGGCCGTGCGCCTCAACGTGGACCAGTTCGCGGCGCGGGGCCGGATTGATGTCCGCGCCGCAGCCGATCGCGAAGAGCACCGTCGCGCCCGGGTGCCGGCGCTCCAGCTCCAGCTGCGCCACGCCGGCATAGTCCCCGTGCCACTGGAAGATGCCCAGGGTGGTGTTGTGGCAGGCGTAGGAGACGAGCAGGGCGCGCAGGGCGCCGTCGACCCCGCGCACGGCGAGGACCGGCACCCGCGGGTCAAAGGGGCCTTTCAGTTGGCCGGCCGCGCGCAGGGCGGGGACGTCCTTCTCGGGATTTTCGCGGCGGTTGAAGCCGAAGGTCGCCTCGTCCACGCCCCAGCCGATCCGGGCCGGCGCGAGGGCGGCCAGCGCGGCTTCCGCCGCCTGGATCATCTTCCGTTCCAGTTCCGCGAGGTAGGCGAGCGAGCGGGCGCGGCCGTCGGGCGGCAGGATGCGGATGCCGCGCAGGTTGCCCTCCAGGGCCGGGGCGCAATGGGTGTGCGAGACGTTCGTCATCACCGCCGCCCGCGGCAGGCCGTGGCGCCGCTGCAGTTCCGCCGCCACGCGGTCGGAGGTCTCGCGCGCAATGCCGCAGAGGTCGAGGGTCAGCAGCACGCCCCGGTTGCCGGCGGGGTCGCTCACGGCGAGCGCCTTCACCCACAGGTCCTGCAGCTTGCCGGCCCGCCAGGTCGGCGTCTCCCCCGCCCGCAGCAGCGGGGCGGCCAGCAGCAGGCAGACCAGCAGGGAGGAGGGA
>JBEDEF010000218.1:0-2913 GCA_041175845.1 Verrucomicrobiota bacterium | reverse complement strand
CCCCCGCCTGAGCCGGATGCAGGTCGACCTGATGGTGAACTGCTTCGTCAACGACATGGCGCGCGTCGCCACCCTGCAGTACACCAAGTCGGTCGGCAGCGCGCGGATGAATTGGTTGTCCATTTCCGACGGCCATCACGCGCTGTCCCACGAGCCCGACACGGACGCGGCCGCGCAGGAGAAGCTGATCCGGATCAACACGTGGTTTGCGGGCGAGGTGCGCTACCTGGCCGACCGGCTGGCGGCGACGCCGGAGCCGGGTGGGGATGGTTCGCTGCTGGACCACACCCTGATCGTGTGGACGAACGAGCTGGGCAAGGGCAACAGCCACACTCTGGACAACATCCCGTTCGTGCTGCTGGGCGGCGGGGCCGGTTTCCGGATGGGCCGGGCGCTGGAGTTCGACAAGGTGCCGCACAACCGCCTGCTGCTGTCGCTGGCGCATGGCTTCGGCCACCGGATCCCGACCTTCGGCAAGCCCGAGTTCTGCGCGGCCGGCCCGCTCGCGCTCGGCTGAGCTGATTCACCTCCGCCCGTCCGTCCTACGCTCTACCCGCGCGGCCGCTAGCCAATGGCCAGCGCGACGGCGAGTGGGGCGCGGAGGGTCCAGGCGCCGGTGCGGATCCAGTTAGTGCGGATCAGGCGATCGACGGCGGCGGGGTCGGGAGTGACGGCCAGGCGCCGGTGCAGGGGCACTTGGATCCATGCGGTCGAGGCCCAGATCACGCCGAGCAGCGCGAGGGCCAGCCAAGCGGCCGGGCCGCCGCGCGCCGCGAGCAAGAGGGCGAGCGCCAGCTCCATGAGCATCACCGGGCCGACGACCCAGCCGGTGCGTTGCGCGTGCTCCCGGGCGTAGGCGGCGGCGTCGGTCGCGCCGAGGCGGCGGAAAAGCGGGTAATGAACGATCTGCACGAACCAGATGAGTCCAGCCATGAAAAGGGTCGCAGCTGCGTGGGCGGGGGCGAGCAGGGCGGAGGCGTCCATGGGTCGGACAGGTCGACCGGGCCTCGCCCGGCGTCAAGGCGCGGGGCGCAGGTGCAGCCGTCGGGTCGGCGAAGACCCCAAAAAACGGTGAGGGACGGGTTCGCGCTTGCGCACTGGCGCAGCTTGAACATCGCGCTGGCTGACACCCCGCCGTCCCGATGCCCACTCGCTCTCATCCCGCGGTTCCCGTCGTCGCCTTCGCCCGGCGGACCGGCCCCACGGTGCCCGGCCACAGTCCGAACCGGCCCGCCCTCGCGCGGATGCTGGAGATCCACCAGGTCCTTTGCCAGGGCGCGTCGCCCGGCCAGCGCCTCAATTGCGCCACGCTCGCCGCGCGGCTCGGCTTCAGTGCCAAGACGGTCCAACGGGACCTGACCTATATGCGCGACCAGCTTGGCTTGCCGGTGGAATACGATGCGCAGGAGAAGTCCTATTCCTATCCCGCGCCGGACGTGGCATTCCCCGCGGGGTTCAACCTGAGCCAGGAGGAACGCATCGCGTTGTCGGTGGCGCGGCAGGCCCTGGCGGTGTTCCGCGGGGTGAACTTCGCGGATCAGTTGGCGAGCGCCCACGACAAGCTCTTCGGCGGGTTGCTGACGGAGCACGGGCTGAGCCTGGAGGGCGACTTGGGGGAGTACCTCAGCGTCCGCACCCCGGGCGCGGGCGTGGCGGACCCGAAGGTGTTCAAGGCGGTCGTCACCGCCCTGCTGCAGCGGCGGGAGTTGCAGGCGCTTTACCAGTCCAAGGGTCGGCCGGCTGCGACGCCCCGGCGCCTCGCGCCCTATCACCTAGCCTGCGTCGATGCGCGGTGGGTGCTGGTGGCGCGGGACCTGGAGAAGGACGCGGTCCAGACCTACATCCTGGCGCGCCTGAGCGAGCCGCGGGTCGCGGCGGCGACGATCGCGCGGCCGGTGAAGTTCGACGTCGCCAGCCATCTCGGTACCTCCTTTGGCGTGTGGACCGGGCGCGGCGAGATCGTGGTGCGGTTGCGGCTCAAGGCGGAGGCGGCCCATCACGTGCGGGAGCGTCACTGGCACGCGACGCAGCAGGTCACCGAGCGTCCGGCCGGCGAGGCGGAGGTGAGCTTCCGGTTGAGCGACCTGCATGACGTGACGCGCTGGGTGTTGGGCTTCGGGGGTGACTGCCTGGTGGTCGAGCCGCCGGAGCTGCGCGCCGCGGTCGTCGCCGAGGCGCGCGCGATGGCGGCCGGCAGCCGCTTCCGCGGGGCGGCCACTTGACAGGCTTAAAGGGGTGGGACCAAGGTAACACCATGAGCGTGACGATCACGGTGAAGACCCGGGCAGATCAGAAGCGCCGGCTCAGCGCGGCGGCCCGCAAATCCGGCCAGAGCCTTTCCGCCTACTTGCTGTCCAGCGCGCTCACCCGGGAGCAGCTGAACGCGCCGGAGGTGACCAAGCGTGGCCGGCGCCCGGACTATCACGCGGAGGCCGTTGCAGCCCACGGTGACCGGTACTTGGCGGTCCGTTTGGTTGAGTCCCTGGAGCGGTGAGCGCTTACGCGGATACGTCGTTCGTGCTCTCCTGGTTCATTCCGGACGCGAACCATTCCCGGGCGGTGTCGCGCATCGCGGCGTGCAAAGGGCCGGCTGGTTTACCCTGGACCCCTTGGAGCGGAGTCGAGTTCAACAACTCGCTGCGCGCCTTGGTGGCCAGAGGGCTCCTGTCTCCATCGGTTCCGCTGCAGGTGGGACGCCAGCTTCGGTCCGCATTCAGGGTGGGGGACCTGGTGGCGGCACCTCTGCCGGTTTACCGCTGGTGGGCGCAGGCGGAGGAACTATCGCGCGCCCATACCGTGCGCCTTGGAGTCCGCACGCTTGACTTGCTGCACGTTGCGGCGGCTCAGGTGCAAGAGGCGGACGAGTTCCTGACGTTTGACCAGCGGCAGCGCGGGCTGGCCGAGGCCGCTGGT
>JBEDEF010000217.1:0-2961 GCA_041175845.1 Verrucomicrobiota bacterium | reverse complement strand
GGCGGACATGGCGGGAGGATCCGAGCGTTCCGCCGACGGGCGCGCGAGGGGACCGTGCCCCGGATTCACGGGCCAGGCGCAAAATGCCCTTCCCACGCGTCCCACGGGCGCCGAAGATCTGGGGATGGCGTCGTCCGAGCAGTCCGACCTGTTCGCCTCCCCCGGGGCCGGCGCGGAATGGCCGGCATCGGTCTCCGCCGGATTGGCGCCACTGGCGGCGCGCATGCGGCCGCGGCGTTTGGCCGAGGTAGTGGGGCAGGAACATCTGTTGCGCCCGGGCAGCCTACTTCCACGCCTCGTGGCGCAGAACCGCTTCGGATCGCTCCTCTTCTACGGGCCGCCGGGCTGCGGCAAAACCTCCCTCGCCGAGGCCATCGCCCGGGAGACCGGCAGCCGTTTCCTGCGCATCAACGCGGTGATGTCGAATGTCGCGGAACTCCGCGAAATCCTCGCGGGTGCCCGGCGGCGGCCGGAGACGGGGACGCTGCTCTTCATCGACGAGTTGCACCGGTTTAACAAGGCGCAGCAGGACCTCTTGCTCCCGGATGTGGAGGAGGGGGTGGTGCGGCTGATCGGAGCCACCACGCACAACCCGGGCTTTTACGTTAATCCGCCGCTTCTTTCCCGTAGCCACCTGTTCCGGTTGGAACCCCTCGCCCCCGCGACCATCGCTGGAGTGTTGCGCGAGGCGCTGGTCGACGCGGAGCGCGGCCTGGGCCGGCGGGGGCACCCCGCCGCGGATGCGGTCCTGCTCGACCTCGCAGTACTGGCGGATGGTGATCTGCGCCGCGCCCTCAATTCGCTGGAGGTCATCGCCCTGGGCTTGCCCGAAGGCGCTGCAATCACCGCCGCCGAGCTGGAGACTTTCGCCCGCGAGCGCCGGATTCGGTACGACGCCGACGAGGACGAGCATCACGATACCATTTCCGCCTACATCAAGAGCTGCCGGGGCAGCGATCCGGACGCTGCCCTCTATTGGCTGGCCAAGATGCTGGCCGGGGGCGAGGACCCTCGGTTCATTGCCCGTCGGCTGGTGATTTTGGCGAGCGAGGACATCGGGTTGGCCGACCCGCAGGCGCTGCCGCTCACGGTGGCCGCGCACCACGCGGTCGACTTCGTCGGGCTCCCCGAGGCGGAGCTGACCCTCGCCCACGCGACGCTTTACGTCGCCGCGGCGCCGAAGAGCAACTCGGCCACCCTGGCCCTCGCGGCCGCCCATCGCGAACTCAAGGAGCGGCCCGTCCAGCCCGTGCCCGCTTTCCTGCGTGGGAAGGGCGGCGAGGCCAATCGCCGGCTGGGTCAGGGTGCCGGCTATGCTTACTCGCACGATTTTCCGGAGAACATTTCCGGCCAGAATTATCTCGAGCGGCCCTTGACGTTGTACACGCCGAAGCCGGCGGGTTGGGAGGCCAAGATCGCGGAACGGCTCGCGCGCTGGCGGGCCCTGAAGGCGGAACGCGGCGCCACCCACCCTCCGCGGTAATTTCAAGGATCCTACAATAAACGCGAAAAAGCTGGGCGATGGTTCCCGCGCGCGGAAAAATTCGGGTAAGTGATGCATTAGGCTTGATCACCTCGGCCGCGCGCAGTTTCCGTCTCGTCAATGTTGCAGGGGTCGAGTCTGCGTGATGGCCGGTCCCGGAGCGAGGTGGCGCCAAGGTGGCGTTGCCGTTGCCGGGTGGCTTTGCCGCCCGCCTGATTCGGCCCCCCGTCTTCCCGATGAACGCCGTCCTCCTCGTGCTTGCCCTCGCCGCCTTGGCGGGCCTGGTGCTGGGTGGATGGCTAATCCTCAAGTCGGTGCAGTCCGCGGACGACGGCTTCGAGGACGAGACGGGATTTCACCTCGGCCCGGAGCCCATGGCGCAGGCGCCTGCGTCGCTCCGGCCCGGTGAAGGCCCGGCGGGGGCGCTACCCCGCTGAATTAAGCCGCCGGTCGGGGCCGGCTCAGAGCGCGGAGATCGCGCGCGGGCAAGCCGCGGCTGCTTCGTCCGCATTCCCAGCAGAACAGCGCAGGTCCCGGAGCAGGCCATCGCGAATGGCGTAGATCCAGCCGTGGACGCGTAGCTCCTGGCCCCGCGTCCACGCATCGCGGACGATCGTCGTCCGGCAGACGTTGGCCACCTGTTCGATCACGTTGAGCTCGCAGAGCCGGTCGCAGCGGGCGGGGCCCTCCCCGGCAACGCAGGCCAGCTTGGCCTCGTGCTTCTGGCGGACGTCCTGGACGTGCTGGAGCCAGTTGTCCGCCAGCCCGATTCGGTCCCGCGTCAGCGCCGCCTGCACGCCGCTGCAGCCGTAGTGGCCGCAGACGATGATGTGGCGCACCTTGAGCACATCGACCGCGAACTGCATCACCGAGAGGCAATTCAGGTCCGTGTGGACGACGACGTTGGCGATGTTGCGGTGCACGAACAGCTCGCCGGGCAGGAGGCCGACGATCTCGTTGGCGGGCACGCGGCTGTCGGCGCAGCCGATCCAGAGGTAAGCCGGCGATTGCTGCCGGGCGAGCTGCACGAAGAATTCGGGGGTCTGCTGCCGGATCCGTTCTGACCAGGCGACGTTGCGGGCGAAGAGTTCCTTGGTCTCGTCCATTCCCGGCAGGGAGGCGTGGGTGGCGCCCGGGGTCAATGAGAACCCCGGGACCGGTCTTGCGCGAGTGGCTGCGGGTGGACAGGCTGGGGGGATGATTCCGCGGCTGTGTGCCCTCCTGCTGCTGGTGGCTGGCGGTCTGGCGGGCGCGGAGCTGGAGCGGCCGGAGGCGAAGATCGAGGGGGTGCTGATCCCGCGCGGCGAGAAGGGCTTCCTGGCGTTGCGGGTCGCTGGCGGGGGCTTCGAGCTGCGTTTCTTCTCGCCGGAGCGCCGGCCCCTCCCGCCGGAGCTGCCGCGCGCGGTGGTGCGCTGGACGCCGGTGGGGCGGAAGACTGCACCGGAATCGCACGTCCTGGAATTGTCGACGGATGGTAA
>JBEDEF010000216.1:0-2876 GCA_041175845.1 Verrucomicrobiota bacterium | reverse complement strand
GCGCTCCTCCGCCCGCAAGGGCCGGCCCTGGGCGCCCACGGTGCGCACCGGACCACGCACCCTCCTGACGCTCGCCCTTTCAAACGGGACCCGTCTGGAGCTCGGGCCAGAGTCCGCAGTGGTCCTCGAGGAGCTGTTGCAGGCGCCGTTCCCAGTCGAGACGAAGGTGGCGACGCTGCCGCAGGAGCCGAGTGTCTCGCAAACCCGCCTGCGCCTCGCGGCTGGCGAGCTGCGGCTGCAGGTGAAGTCGCTGCGCACCGCGCAAGGTTCGTTCCTAGCCGTAGTCACCCCCGCGGGCGCCCTGCGGCTGAAGGGCGGCACCGCCCGCGTGCAGGTACGTGGAACCGCGGCAGGCTTCGGCTGGTGCGGGGTGGAGGTAACGGACGGAACGGGCGAGTTCGAACGGGCGGGCAGCGCACCGGTGCCGCTGGCCGCCGGGAGCCGGCTGGATTTCTCTTTCGAGAACGATGGTGCCGGCGGCGCGGGTAAGGTGGAGCCGGTACCACCACCGCGGCGTTGAGCGACGCCCCGGCTCGCGGGTTGCAACGCGGGCGAGAGCCCGTTTGTTGCGAGGATGCGACTGCTAAAGCTCCTGGTGGGATTGGTCCTGGCGATCGCGGCGCTGGCCTTCGGCCTGGTCGTGTTCAGCCTGCTCGCCATCGCCGGGCTCGGGGCTTACGTGTACTTGCGACTCCGCGCGGGGCGGAGCGGAGGATCCGTCGTGGCGGGCAGGAGGCCCGGGCCCAGCCGGGGCGTGCCGGGCGACGTTATCGAGGTGGAGGCAACTGAGGTGCCGGCGCGGCGGCTCGAGTCTTGAAGGGAGCAAGCATCCGCTGGAGCTGGTTCAGCGGGCGTCCCTTCAGTCCAAGATTCCAACCTACGCGGGCGACGACGCCACTGGCGAATTCGCTGTCGAGGCGCCGCAGGTGGAAGTGTCGGTAGGCCAGTTCCGCCTGCCAGTAGCCGGGTAGAAAGAGCGCCCGGCTCCGGGTGACAGGGATTTCCCAGCGGACCCCCAACCGAGTCTCGGGAGCAGAGAAGTATTTTCCTTCCTCGCGGATACGGCGGAAGTGATGTTCGAGGAATGCGCCGACGGCACCGGGTTGGTACAGGATGCCAGGGACCACCTCGGTGTCGGCGCTGCGGCGCGCGCGAAGCACCTCCGCGGGCCGAGAGGGATAAGGCAGGCCCCAGTTGTGCCGGAGATTGAGAAACCCGACGCCATCGCGCGTACCCGGCAAGGGACGAACCGCCGAAAAGACCGTTTCGAGTTGGGCAAAGCCGTCGGACAAGAGTTCCGGGGGCCGACCGAGGGGGGCGCGAACCTCGACGCCGCCGTCGGCCCGCAAATTCCAGCGGGCGGGGAGGCGGAGCTCGCGGCGAAGCTCCACGCGCGCGACCCCTGGACCCGAGCGGTGGTCTGGTCCGCGCCGACTTGGGTTAGGCACGAACGAGGACAAGCCGAGCCAGAGGTCGGTACGTTCGTTCAGACCGTAGCGCAGCTCCAACGGGAGGCGCAGGAACTCGCGGTTGCGCAGATCCCCGAGTCGGGGCATGAAGCGCACGGAGACGACGCTACGCCCAAGGGCGCCGGGAAGCTGGGTGTCGAGCAGTTCCGAGATGTCGTCGACCCGATCTTCCAATTCCTCAGCCGGCAGGGCGGCGGCGAGGCCGGGCGTGAGGGCGAACGTGAGGAGCGCAAACCACGCCCCCGCCAGCCGACGGCCCGGCGAGCAGGCGAACGGGAAGATCATTCCAAATCAGACAGAGGACAGACGGCCGGAAGAGTCGCCGATGCGGGTCACCCCGTCGACGCCCATCCGGTCCGTGAGGCTGAGGAACAGGTTGCTCATCGGGACCCCGCCGAGCTGGCGGAAGCGGCCGGGCTGGAGCGCGCCACCGCCGCCGCCGGCCAGGAGGATCGGCAGGTTGTGGTGTGTGTGCCGGTTGCCGTCGGCGTTGCCGCACCCGTAGACGATCATCGAATTGTGGAGGATCGAGCGGCCGTCTACGTCGCGCTTGGACTCGAGGCGCATGAGGAAGCGGGCGAAGCGTTCCATGTAGTACCGGTCGATGCGCGCGATCTTATCCATCAGGTCGGCGTCGTTGCGGTGGTGGGAGCAATAATGGTGGCCCTCGGGGATGCCGATCTGCGGGAACGCACGGTTGCTGCCGTCGCCGGCGAGCAACAGCGTGGCGACGCGGGTCGAGTCCGTCTCGAACGCCATCGCGAGCAGGTCGTACATCAGGTCCATGTGGTCCCCGAAGTTGGCGGGGATGCCAGATGGGGTGTCGCGTTCCGCGCGAGGCAGTTCGCCGAAACGCTCGGAGCGCTCGATGCGCTGCTCAATTGCCCGGAGGCCGGTAAGGTACTCGTCGAGTTTCTCCCGATCACCCGGCCCGAGGTTTCGCTGGAGCGCGCGGGCATCATCGAGGACGAAGTCGAGCAGGGACTTCTGCGTCTGCTGCCGCGCCTCGAAATTCCGCTGGCGCTCGGCGGGGCCACCGGCGCCGAAGAGCCGTTCGAACACGAGCCGCGGATTCGGCTCTGGCGTCATGGGGGTGTTCTCGGAGGCCCACGAGAGGTTGTATTGGTACGCGCAGGAGTAGCCGGAATCGCAGCGGCCGGACTTGCGCACGGCGTCGCAGGAGAGCTCGAGGGAGGGCAACCGGGTGAGGTGTCCGACGCGCTGGGCGACGACCTGGTCGACGGAGACGCCGACGCGGATGTCCGTACTGTCGGTCTTCCGGGCGCGGGCGCCGGTGAGGAAGGTTGCGTTGGCGCGGGCGTGGTCCCCGGCGCCGTCGTTACCTGCGGTGGCGTTCTTGTGGTCGAGCCCGCCGAGCACCTGGAGCGAGGCGCGGAGGGGCGCCAG
>JBEDEF010000215.1:0-3318 GCA_041175845.1 Verrucomicrobiota bacterium | reverse complement strand
CGCGGCGCGCCACGTGGTCATCCGCGGCCTCCTGCTCTTCACCATCGGAATCCTCTACAACGGCGGCTTCACGAACCCCTGGCCTGACCTGCGTCTGCTCGGCGTACTCCAGCGCATCGCCCTCGCCTACACCGCGGCCGGACTCCTCTTCTGCTGGCTCCGCCCCCGCGCGCTCGCCGGCATCGCCGCCGCGATCCTCCTCGGCTACTGGGCGCTCCTCTCCTGGGTGCCGGTGCGCGACTTCACCCTCGACCGGACCGCGATCACCGCGCGCCTCGGGAAGCCCAACGCCACTCCCGCCGAGGTGCGCGCCGCCTTCGCCGCCGCGGGCGGGAGCGTCACCGGCAGCTACGCCCCCGGTCTCAACCTCACCAACCACCTCGATTACCAGTACCTGCCCGGCCGCAAGTACGACACCTACTACGATCCCGAAGGCTACCTCTCGACGCTGCCCGCCATTGTCACCTGCCTCCTCGGGGTCTTCGCCGGCCTGCTCCTGCGGCGCGTCGACCGCACGGAGCCGGAGAAGGTGCGGCTGCTCGTCGTGGCCGGGCTCGCGGCGATCGCGCTGGGGTGGCTCTGGCACCTCCAATTCCCGGTCATCAAGAAGCTGTGGACCTCGTCCTATGTCCTCGTGGTGGGCGGGTACAGCGCGCTGCTGCTGGCGGCGTTCCACCACGTGGTCGAGGTCCGCGGTTGGCAGCGCTGGTGCGTGCCGTTCGTCTGGATCGGGATGAACCCGATCACCCTCTACCTCGCGAACAACCTGATCGGTTTCCGCCGCCTCGCGCAGCGGTTGGTGGGTGGTGACGTGAAGGCAGGCCTGGATGCCCACCTTGGGTCCGGGGCGGGGCAAGGCCTGATCGCGATCGTGGGCCTGACCCTGATGCTCGTCCTCGCGCGCTTCCTCCACCAGCGCCGCATCTTCCTGCGCCTATGATCCGCCTGCCCACCCTGATCTTGCTCGCCGCCGCGCTCGCTCCCACCGCCGGCGCTCGCACGACCGTGACCATCGAAGGCGAGAAATTCCTCCTCAACGGGCGCCCCACCTACGCGGGCCGCTCCTGGGAGGGCGTGTCCATCGAGGGGCGTCTGATGAACGCCCGGCTCGTCCAGGGTATCTTCGACGACCTCAACCCCGCGACCCGCGACCGCTGGGCCTACCCCGACACTGGCCGCTGGGACGCCGACCGGAACACGCGGGAGTTCCTCGCCGCGATGCCCCTCTGGCACCACCACGGCCTGCTCGCCTTCACCTTGAACCTGCAGGGCGGCAGCCCCGAGGGCTACTCGCGCGCCCAACCTTGGCACAACAGCGCCTTCGCGGCCGATGGGAGCCTGCGCCCGGACTATCTCGCCCGCACCGCCCGGATCCTCGACCGCGCCGACGAGCTGGGGATGGTGGTGATCTTGGGCCTGTTTTATTTCGGTCAGGATGAGCGCCTCACGGACGAGGCGGCCGTGCTGCGCGCCGTGGATGCCACGATCGACTGGCTGATCCGCCGGGGCGACCGCCACGTGCTCATCGAGGTGAACAACGAAACCAATGTCCGGTACGATCACCCGGTGCTGCAGCCCGCGCGGGTCCACGAGCTGATCCGCCGCGTCCGTACCCGCAGCCGGAACGCCGGGCATCCGATGCTGGCCGGCACCAGTTATGGCGGTGGCCGCGTCCCGGATGATACCGTGATCCGCGAATCCGACTTCGTGCTTTTGCACGGCAACGGCGTGCGCGATCCGTCGCGCATCACCGCCATGGTGGCCGAAACCCGGGCGAAGCCGGCGTGGCGCCCGATGCCGATCGTGTTCAATGAGGACGACCATTTCGACTTCGACCAACCGCGGAACAACTTCACCGCCGCAGTGCGCGCCGGCGCCTCCTGGGGTTACTTCGACTACCGGCTCAAGGGTGAGGGCCTGGCCGAGGGCTACCAGAGCATCCCGGTCGACTGGGGCCTTTCCTCCGAGCGCAAGCGCGGATTCTTCCGCCTGCTGCAGGCCATCACCGGCGGACCTTAGTCGGTCTCATTCCCTTGCCGTTTGGGCAACAGGGCAACCCGCCCAACGGTATGTATCGGGCTTAGGAGTAGGTCCGCAAAAGACGCAAAACGGTGCGACTCGTGATCGATGCATTGCGTGGCACCCGAAACCGCCCTCCGTCCTCACTCCCCTCAGCCCGGTAACTTCTCCAGCTTCACGATCCGCCCGTAGGCGACCCACTCGGCGACGTAGATATTCCCCTCCGCATCGAAGGCCGCGTCGTGCGGGCACACGAACTTGCCCGGCGTGAAGTGATCGCTCGTCCGCGTCCGCAACGCCCGCACCTCCGCCTTGGTCGTCCACCCATCCCCCAGGTTCGCCACGGTCTGGTACTCCTCATCCACCAACGTCACCCGCGCGTCCAGATCCGGGATGACCGCCAGCTTCCCCCGCTGATCGAAATGCCGCGGGGAACGCACCGGGGTCGGCAAAAACCGCCGGTGCCGGCCGTCCAGCGTCAGGGCCTGCAGGCGCCCTGGCTTTTCCCCCTTGGGATCATTCTCGCCGACCACGAGGAGCGGCTCCGCCCCGCGCCGGTCGATGAACAGGCCGTGCGGGTGCTGGGTCTGGCCCGCCTCCTCCCCGGGACCCCCGAAGGTCCGGACGTAACGGCCATCCTTGGTCAGATGGTGGATGAAGTAGGAGCCGTAGCCATCGGCCAAAAACACATCCCCCTCCGGCCCGACCGCCACGTTTGAGGGCCGGTACTTCACGTCGCGGCCGCGGTACCACTCCGGCTGCGCCACATGCCACAGCAGCTCCCCGTCGAGGGTCATCTTGAAGACCCCCCGCTGCAGGTCCGTCAGGTACAGGATCTCGCGCCCGTCCTCGACGACCAGATCCATCCCATGGGCGCCCCCGACGAACTGCGGCCCCCAGGAACGGACGAACTTGCCGGCCTGATCGAACACCACGACGCAGTCCTTGGTCGCCGCCTCGGGTCGCGAGGTGTGGAACACGTGGACGTAACCCCGACGGTCCACCGCCACCCCGTGGGTGACGCCCCACTTGAGGTGCGGGGGCAGTTGGGGCCAGGCCTTGTGGAACCGGTAGCGATGCGCGCCCTCGCCGACGATCACCGGGGCGGTTTCCGCGGCCCGGGCCCGGAGGGACAGGGTGACGGTCGCAAGGGTGGCGAGGAAGTGGCGGCGGGAGGTGGGCAGCGGGGTCACGCCGCGAGCCTGCGCCCGCCCCGGGCCCCGGCGCAAGCCGGGCCCGGGCCGCGGGAATAGCGTTGCCGGCTACACCCCGCCGCCTACACCCGGGAGCTCCCGATGG
>JBEDEF010000214.1:0-4487 GCA_041175845.1 Verrucomicrobiota bacterium | reverse complement strand
CCGATTGGCCGGTGCTGATCGGCGCGGGCGGTGGGGCGGGCGAGGCGCCGTTGGCGGCCACCGGGGTCCACGCGCACCTGCTGGCCGCCTGCGGTGTCTGAAGGCGTAGCTCGGATGTGGCCGCGGCTGCAGCCGCGGAGGAATCCGGAAGCGTGTTCGGCCCAAGGCGAGTGCCGAACGGACCGGGAGGCTTTTTCGTCCGTATCCGCGGCAACTGCCGCGGCCACATCGAGCCGCAGCCCCCGCGGGGCACAAAAAAGGCGCCGCGGGTGGCGGCGCCGGTTTGGGAATCGCCGGGTCCGGCGAAGCTCAGCCCTCGCGGGCCGGAAGGAGCTTCTCGACGCGCACCTTCTCGAGGCGGGCGAAGACCGGCACGCCATTGTCGTGCGGGACGACCGTCTCGCCCTGGATGAGCGGCTGGGCATAGCGCAGGAACTGGAAGTTCATGCTCACCCCGTCCTCGTTGATCCACTCGCGCGGCAGCTTCTTCACCGAGTTCGCGACCTCAGACAACGGGGCCAGGCCGGTCTCGGTGGTGTACTGTTCGCCATCGCCGCGGAGCAGCGTGACCATCTTGTCGGTCTCACCGCGAACGGCGGCCTCGACGGCGGCCTGACCGGCGAGGAAGGCCTCGTCGGCGTCGGTCTTGGAGCCGGCATGGGCGGCGCAGCGCTGGAGGATGCCGGGCTTGGCGACGCGGACCTTCACGCCGGGGAGGTTCTGGCCGAGGATTTCGGCGAGGGCGTCACCGGCGCCACCGAGCTGGGCGTGGCCGAAGGCATCGGTCTGGGCGTTGGCGGCGAGGTAGTTGCCGTCCTGGTCGATGAGTCCCTCAGCGACGACGATCAGGCAGTACTTCTCGCGCTTGAGCACGCGGCGGACGTCCTCGAGGACCTTCTCCTGGTTGAAGGCGATCTCGGGGAGGAGGATCAGGTGGGGCGGATCGTGCGGGTGATCCTTGCGCTTGGCGAGGGCGGCGCCGGCGGCGATCCAGCCGGCGCTGCGACCCATCACCTCGATGATCGAGACCAGGTCGCCCTGGCCCATCGCCTCGTTGTCGCAGGCGACCTCGCGGACGCTGGTGGCGACGTACTTCGCGGCGCTGGCGTAGCCGGGGGTGTGGTCGGTGATGGGGAGATCGTTATCGATCGTCTTCGGCACGCCGATCACGCGGAGCTCATAGCCCTGCTGCTGGGCGAGCTTGGAGATCTTGTCGGCGGTGTCCTGCGAATCGTTGCCCCCGATGTAGAAGAAATAGCGGATGTTGTGGGCCTTGAAGACCTCGAGCACGCGGTCGAAGTCGGCCTGGGACTTGAGCTTATAACGGCAGGTGCCGAGCGCGGCGCCGGGGGTGTGGCGGAGGGCGCGGATCTGCTGCTGCGACTCGGCGGCGAGGTCGATCAGGTCCTCCTGCAGGATGCCGAGCACGCCATTGAGGGTACCGTAAATCTCCTCGATGCACTCATGGTTGAGGGCCTCGTTGATGATGCCGGCGACGCTGGCGTTGATGACGGAGGTGGGGCCGCCGGACTGGCCTACCAAGACGTTTCCTGCGAGTTCAGCCATGACAGAGGTGGAGGTGATAGGTTGCGAAGGCGATGAAAGGCCCAGCAAGCCGTTGGCGTCCGGCGCTGGCAAACCCAAATTTCCCCGGCGGCGGCCGGCTAGGGGCGGAAGCGCACGGTCTTCTCGGTCTGGCGCGGCAGGAAGACCAGGGTTAGGCGCCGCGCGCCGTCGCGGAGGCGCACGGAGTTGATCTGGCCGGGGAATTGTTCGCCGAGCGCCCGGTGGTGCACGCGGCAGCCCTCCACGCCACCGGGCAGCGCCACCTCGAAGTGGAACCACAGCTCGTTCTCCGCGTCGCGCACCTCCCGGCCGACCCAGGCCAGTGGCGCGAGCTGGCCTTCCGGGGTGCGCACGGTGAACTTTTCCGCGAGGTAGGCCCGGGTCGCCGCGTCGAACTCCTCCCGGGGCGTCGCCGCGAGGCTCAGGCGCCGGCGCGCGTGCACGCTCAGCGCCGCCTCGAAGTCGTCGATGAAGACGCGCAGCGAGACCTCCAGGCGCCGCGTCTCGGCGTTGTAGTCGGCCTCCGCCACGGAGGTGTGGATCGCGTGGGCGCCCGCGGGCGGCGTGGTCGCCACCACTGCGGCCGCGGCGGTCGCCACCAGCACCGCGCGTCGCCAACCCCTCACGGCACCCCCGGCTTCCCTTGCAGTTCGCGCATCGGGTTCTTCTCCGCCTCCTCCTTGAACAGCTGAAAGGGCGTCCGCACCAGCCGCCGCGGCCAGAAATTGTTCTCCAAGTCCGCGTCGGCCAGTTCGTCGCGTGGATCCAGGGTGACGGCACGCAGTTCCTTGGTCGTGAGGATCAGCTTGGTGCAGCGGTTGGTGTCGTGGCGCCAGATCTCCGCGCCCAGCACGCGTTCCTCCACGGTGCCGTCCGTGTATTCGAGGCGCAAGGGCAGGGGCATCACGATCCCGCCGCGGTTGGCGAACTCGACCAGGTAGAAGTTGCGCGGGGTGCGCAGCAGCGCCGGATCGATCTGCGCGGCCGCCAGCTCCTTCAGCAGGGCCTCGTGCTTCGCGCGCTCGCTCGGCAGCACCGTCTTCTCGTCGTGGCCATCGTAGAAGTCCCGGAGTTCCGGGTGCCGGTCGACGCGCTTGGGCAGGCTGGCGTTGAGCGCGCGCGTGGTGGTCGCCGGCTGTGCCTGGCGCTCCGCCTCCGCCCGGGGTTTCTCCACGGAAGGATCGCGGCTATCGAGTTGCAGCCACCGCACCTGCTCGATCGCGAGGTCCACGTGGTCGGTGCTGTAGAACCAGCCGCGCCAGAACCAGTCGAGGTCCGTGCCGCTGGCGTCCTCCAGCGTGCGGAAAAAGTCGGCCGGCGTGGGCCGCTTGAACTGCCAGCGCCGGCTGAAGGTGCGGAACGCGTGGTCGAAGCGCTCGCGGCCGAGGACCACGTCGCGCAGCAGGTTGAGGGCCACCGCGGGCTGGTGATAGGCGTTGTTGCTTAGGTCGACGATGGAGTCGGATTGCGTCATCACGGGCACGCGCCCCGGGCGCCGCAGGTAATCGCGCAGGATCCGCGCGTCGCGGCGCTGCGGATAGTCCTTCTCCCATTCCTCCTGTGCGACGAGCTGGAGGAATGAGTTCAAACCTTCGTCCAGCCAGGTCCACTGGCGCTCGTCGGAATTGACGATCATCGGGAACCAGTTGTGGCCCACCTCGTGGATCACGACGCCGATCAGGGCGTACTTGGTGCGCTTCGGGTAGGTGCCGTCGGCCTCCGGGCGGGGCCGGTTGAAGCAGATCATCGGGTACTCCATCCCGCCGCCGACCGGACCGTTCACGGAGATGGCGACCGGGTAGGGGTAGGGGAAGGCGAGGCGCCCGTAGACGTCGAGGGTGTGGACGATGGCCGCGGTCGAGTAACGGTCCCAGAGGGGCATCGCCTCGCGTGGGTAGAGGGACATCGCGAGCACGGGGCGGCCCGCGTGCGTGTGCCCGGGGGCGCCCTGGGCGTCCCAGACGAAGCGGCGCGAGCTGGCGAAGGCGAAGTCCCGCACGTTGCGCGCGGTGAAGTGCCAAGTACGGGTGCCGGCGGCGCGGCCCTGGGAGGCTGCCGCCGCCTCCTCCGGGGTCACGATGAACACCGGCCGCGGGGCGGTCTCGGCGGCGCGCAGCCGCTCGCGCTGCGCGGGCGTGAGGACCTCGGCGGCATTCTGCAGCTCGCCGGTGGCGGTGACGACGTGGTCGGTCGGCACGGTCAGGCGGACGTCGTAGTCGCCGAACTCGAGGGTGAATTCCCCGGACCCGAGGTACTGCTGGTGCTGCCAGCCGGCGTAGTCGGTGTAGGCCACGAGCCGGGGGAACCATTGGGCGACGGCATAGAGGGCGTGGCCGTCGGGAAAGACTTCGTAACCGGTGCGGGAAGCGGAACCGGTGGCAGGGTTGAGCTGGTAGTCCCAACCAAGGGCGAGGGTGAATCGGCCGCCCGGGAGGAGAGGCGCGGCGAGGTCGACGCGCAGCATCGTGCCGTGGATCACGTGGGCGAGGGGCCGGCCCTCGGCGTCCTTCAGGTCCCGCAGGCGCAGGTCACTATGGTAGGTCTCAGCGGTGAGCAGTTCCTGGAGGGTGCGGTAGGACATCCGGCCGCTCTCCGGGGGCGTGCGGGGAAACTCGCGGGCGGCCGCGCCCCGGGCGAAGAAGTTCGGGTCGAGCTGAAGCCAGAGGTAATCGAGGGCGTCGGGGGAGGCGTTGTGGTAGGTGATTCGCGCCGTGCCGCTCAGGCGGTGGGTGGTCTCGTCGAGGGTGGCCTCGATCACGTGGTCGGCCCGGTTCTGCCAATAGCCCGGCCCGGGGGCGCCGGCGGCGTTCCGCTGGGCATTGGGGGTGGGCAAGAGCTGCTCCAGCTGCTGGAAGCGGGCGGCCGGGTTGGCGACGGCCGCCAGCGGCCAAAGCGCGAGCAGCAGAGGGAGGGCGCGGGAC
>JBEDEF010000213.1:0-2677 GCA_041175845.1 Verrucomicrobiota bacterium | reverse complement strand
GCTCGTCGTGGTCCCCGAGGGCGCGCAGGAGGCGGCGCACCTGGTTTGCCCGCCGCTTGGCGGTGGCCACCCGGCGGGCGGCGGCGGCGAAGCTCACGCGGCCGGCCTTCGCCTCCTGCAGCAGCCGGCATTCGAAGGCGCGGCACTGTCCCGGCCGGTCCGCGTAGAGGCGGCACGAGCCGTCGGCGCACAGGGCCGCGCAGGGCTGGGGGAAACGCGCCGCCTGCCGGCCGCGTCCCGGCGCGATCGGGAGGCCGAGGCGGGCGAGGCGCCGCGCATCGTCCCCGGGTTCCAGGCGCACGAGGTCGAACAGGGTGCCGTCACAGCACATCCCGCAGGTGCGGCAGAGGTCTTCGGCGGGTTTCACGGGCGGCACGATCCGGTTTTCCGGGGTGGCTTGGCAAGGCGGCGCCGCGCGGGCGCTCCCGGCGGGCGGTTCACGCTCCCGGCGCCGCCGGGCGGTCCGGTGGTTCGGCGAGGCAATCGTCGGGGAAGGTGGAGCGCTGGCGCAGCCAGTCGTCGAGGCAGCACGGGTTCGTGAGGGCCTCGTGGAGGGCGGAGCCGAAGTCGTAGGCCCGCTCGTCGTACCCGGCGGCCTCTACGGCCTCGTCGACCCCGAGCATCACCGAGAACATCCGGGCGCGCAGGGCGGGGATGTAGACGGCGGTGATTTCCACGGCGGGATCCGCGAGATGCGCCGCGCAGGCCGCGGCGTCGCTCGTGTGGTGGGAACGGCACGGCTGGGGCCTGCCGTCGTAGATTGAGCAGGAGCCGACTTGGAGCAGCGGACAGGCCTGGCGGCTGTCGTCCCGCTGGCGGCCGGTGAAGGCGGCGACCCGGCCCCGGTGGGCGGCGAGCCGGTCGACGGCGTCCGTGAGCGCCTGCGGGGAGAAGTGCAGCTGCATATGGTCGGCGGCGAACAGAACTTCGTGGGCCTGCACGTCGACCGGCACCTGGCAGCAGGCGGCGCAGCCCTCGCGGCAGGCGACCGCGGCGCGGGCGCTCGCGGGGGCGGCGGCGTAGGCGCGGTCCAGCTCCTCCGCGCCCCAGCGTAGGGCCCCCATCAGTTGCCGCGGAGTGCGGAGGCGGCGTAGCCGGGGGCCGAGCTGGGCGAGCGTGCGCTCGTAGAGATCGGAACCATCGGCGGCAGGGACGGGAGCGGGCATGCGGACCCCGAGCCGTCGCAGGAAGCCGGCGAATGGCGACTGAATACCGCCTCGCCCGCGTCCGCGTTGCGGTTGCGTTCGCTGCGCCGCTGCTTCAGCTGTGCCCGCGTGCAGGCCGCTGAATTGCTCACCCTTTCCCCGTCGCTGGCCGCCTTCGCCCCGTTTTTCCGGCCGGAGCAGGCCCCGTGGGAGTGGCTACGCCGGATTCCCGCAGCGCTCGCCAGCCTCCCGCCCCCCGCGCCGCTCACCGGGCTGCCGCCGGGCGTCCATGTCGAGGGTCCGGTCTGGCTGGGGGAGGGCGTCCGGTTGCCGCCCTACGCCACGCTCCATGGCCCGCTGTGGATCGGTCCGGGGACCGAGATCCGCCCGGGAGCGTACCTGCGCGGCAACGTGATCGTAGGGGCGGGGGTGGTGCTGGGCAACGCGTGCGAATTCAAGCAATGCTTGCTCCTAGACGGGGTGCAGGCCCCGCATTTCAACTACGTCGGCGATTCAATCCTGGGAGAACGGGCCCACCTCGGGGCGGGAGTCATCTGTTCCAACCTGCGCCTGGATCAGCAGGAGGTCACGGTGCGCACGCCAGACGGTCTGATGGCGACCGGGCTACGTAAGTTCGGGGCCATCCTGGGTGACGAGGCGGAAGTCGGCTGCAATGCGGTGCTCAACCCGGGCACGATTCTGGGCAAGCGGGCCCTGGTGATGCCCACGACTGCCTTTGCGGGCTTTCTGCCCGCCGGCACGATCGCCCGGGCGCGCGCTGTGCTGCAGACTTTCCCGCGCCGGGATTGAGCCGCGACGCCTTTCCGGGCTTGCCGGGCTTTCTCCGGGCTCCCTACCTGACATCTCCGCGATGCGCACGCTCACCGGTATCCAGCCTTCCGGCACCCTCCACATCGGCAACTACTTTGGCGCGATGCGTCCCGCCATCGAGGCCCAGGCCCGCGGGGAGTGCTTCTACTTCATCGCTGATTACCACTCGATGACCACCGTCACTGACGCGGAGGAGCGCCGTCGTCACACGCTTGGGGTCGCCCTCGACTGGCTCGCCTGCGGCCTCGATCCCGCGCGCAGCGTCTTCTGGCGCCAGAGTGACGTGCCCGAGGTCACCGAACTGGCGTGGATCCTCGGGACGCTCACGCCGATGGGACTCCTCGAGCGCGCGCACAGCTACAAGGACAAGACCGCCCGCGGCATTTCGCCCAATTTTGGTCTCTTCGCGTATCCTGTCCTGATGGCGGCGGATATCCTTCTTTATGACACGCAGCGGGTGCCCGTGGGCCGCGATCAGAAGCAGCATCTGGAGATGACCCGCGACATCGCGATCAAGTTTAATCAGACCTACGGCGAAACCCTGGTCGTGCCCGAGGCGGAAATCCGGGAAGACCTGGCCGTCATCCCCGGGATTGACGGCCAGAAGATGAGCAAGAGTTACGGCAACACGATCGACCTGTTCGGCGACGAGAAGGTGCTGCGGAAGCGGATCATGGGGATCGTGATGGACTCGCGTCCGC
>JBEDEF010000212.1:0-3490 GCA_041175845.1 Verrucomicrobiota bacterium | reverse complement strand
CCTTCCCCCTGGGCAACGGTCAGTGGGCCGAACCAACGCCAATCGGTTTCCGCACAGTGGTACCCCGCCCACGCCTGGCCCTCGGTCGCAAGGCCCGCCCGGTAAGGGGAACGATAGAGGTATCGAAATGTGGGTAAACCGTCTGCGCCGGCCGGCAGGAGGCGGTGACTGAACTCCCGGGCCCAGGCGAGTCCGAGCCGGGCGAGCGAGGGCGCCAGCTTGCCCTGCAGGTCCAGCCCTACCCGGTCGGCCGGATGGCGTTCCCGCACCACGGCCACCACGTGCAGTTCCGCGTTCAGGACGACGGCGGTCCGCACGCGGGAAATGCCCTCGAGGCCCAGCAGATGGAGGGCGGCCTGGAACTCGGCGCACACCGGAGGCACTGCGAGCCCGGGGCGGCCACGACGGGTGCGGAAGGTAAAGTAGTGGCAACCGGGGCCGAAGACGCGCCCCGGCGGAAAAGCGGGAGACAAGGGATCCATCCCGGGAGCCCGGCGCGACCGATGACGCCGCTCAATCCCTGCTAAGCCCTGAATTCCGGCCCACGCACGACCGGGCGGCAGCATGCTTGCCTCCCGCGCGCGCGCGCGGCACATCCCCGCAGTATGGACTGCCGCCCGGGCTGCGGCGCGTGCTGCATCGCGCCCTCCATTTCCTCCCCCATCCCCGGGATGCCCCGGGGCAAGCCAGCGGGCGTCCCCTGCGTGCAGCTGCTACCCGACCTGCGGTGCGCCCTCTTCGGCCGCCCCGAGCGTCCGGCCTTCTGCGTCAGCCTCCGCCCGCAGGAGTCCATGTGCGGCACCAGCGCGGCCGAGGCTCGGACCCTGCTCGAGGACCTCGAGGTCGCCACGCGGCCCGGCTAGGTAACCGCAGGCAACCACCCAGGCCCTCCCGCAAACCTCCTCTCCACGATCGATGTGCGGCCGCTACGTGCTCAAACGCGAAGACCTCGAAGCGCTGCTGCATCAGCTGGGCGTGTCGGACATTTCCGCCTTCACCAGCCGCTACAACCTCGCCCCGACAAGCCTCGTCCCGATCGTGCGCGGTCCGCGGCCGAAGCGCACCGCCGCCACCGCCCAATGGGGCCTAGTGCCGCCGTGGGCGGCGGCCCCGGGCGGGAGCCGGCTCGCGAATGCCCGCGCCGAGAGCATCGCCGCCCGGCCCGCCTTCCGCGACGCGTTTCAACGGCGCCGGTGCGTCGTGCCCGCGAGCGGCTTCTACGAGTGGGAAACCCGGGCCGGCCGGAAGCTTCCGTGGTACTTCACGCCGCGCGACGGCCCGCCGCTCGCACTCGCCGGCATCTGGGCGGAAGGCACCGACGGCACTCCCGCCACCTTCGCCCTGATCACGACCGAGGCCTGCCCGGAGGTCGCCCGCATTCACGACCGGATGCCGGTCGCCCTGCCGCCGGAGGCTGTGGAGGCATGGCTGGATCCCGCCCCGCCCGCCGCGGAGCTGCTGCCGCTGCTTCGGCCCCTGCCCGCGGGCGTCCTCGGGGCGACGCGTGTCTCAACGCGCGTCAATCAGGTGCGCCACGATGCCCCGGACTGCCTGGCGCCCGCGGCGGACACCGTACCCGAGGAGGACGGCCAGCTGGGCCTAGCCGGACTGGGATGAAGCCTGCGGCCTCGCCAGCGCCGCCCCGGACCACCACGCTGCCCCCGTGACCCTGCTCGACCGCCACTTGTTCAAAGGCGTGCTCGCCACCTGCCTCGCGGCGGTGGCGCTGTTCGCCTTTATCGTGGCGCTGCCGAACGTCGTCCGCGAACTCCTGAGCCCCCTGCTCGCGGGCCAGTTCGCCCCGGCCACCTTCGCGCGGCTGGTCGGGCTGCTCCTGCCCTTCGCGATCTCGTTCGCGCTACCGATGGGGATGCTCACGGGCATTTTGCTGACGCTCGGACGCCTCTCGGCCGACCACGAGATCACGGCGATGCGGGCGGCAGGCTTGAGCCTCGGGCGGATCGCTCGGCCGGTCCTGATCCTCGCGGCACTCGGTACCGCGCTTGCCATCCACATCAACCTTGAGTCGGCGCCCTGGGCCCGGGCCGAGTTCCACCGCGCCTTTGCCGATGCGGTGCGGGGTAATCCCATCGGGATCGTCGTGCCGCGGACCTTCATCCGGGATTTCCGCGGCGTCGTCCTTTACGTCGGAGCAAAGGAGGGAGACGAGCTGCGGGACATCTGGCTGTGGGATCTCGACCGCGAATCCCGCGTGCGCCGGCTGGTGCGGGCCGAATCTGGACGACTGGTCTACGACGAGGCGACCAATAGCCTCGTGCCCACCCTGGTGCGGGCAACCATCGAGGAGCGCGACGGCGACGATCCGGAATCATCGGCGCGGGCGCCGAAGGTGGCGACCGTGGAGCGATTCGAGGACGTCCGGATCTCGCTCGAGCGCTACCTCGGGCAGAGCCTCGTCCGAATCAAGACGGAGTGGCTGACCCTCGGGGAACTCCGGGCGGCGCGGGCCCGCCACGCGGCGACCGTCCCGGTCGCCGGGAAGGAACGGGAGCACGCGCGGGAGCGGATGAGCTACGACCTACTGGTGCAGGAGAAACTGAGCCTTGCGACTGCGGTGTTCTCGTTCGCCCTGTTAGGCATTCCCCTCGGCATCCGCGTCTCCCGGCGAGAGACCTCCGCCAATCTGGGCCTCGCGATCGTCTTGGTCCTCGCGTTCTACGTTCTCACCGCCGGAGTCAAAGCGCTCGACCAGCGGCCGGAGTGGCGGCCGGATCTTCTCATCTGGCTGCCGAACGTGCTGTTCGCAGGCCTTGGATTCCACCTTTTCCGCCGCATCGAACAGCGGTGAGGCGGGCCGTGCGACCCGGGTGACGACGGCCGGCGCCTCAGGGCTTGTCCGCGCGGACGACGGTCCCGTTGCGGAAAACCACTTCCCGGATGTCCGGGGCCACCGGCCGGCTCATGATTGGCCCACCGATGCCGCTGGTCCCGATGCCGATGCCGCCGCCCCCGATCCCGATGCCACCGCCACCGCCGCCGATGCCGATGCCGACGCTGGAGGAGGTCCCCACGACCGTGCCGCCGCGGCCGGTGCTCACCCCGATCGCGGTGCCGCCCATGCCCCCGCCCATCATCCCGCCGCGGGATCCGGGATAAAGGCCACCGCCGGGGTCTCCGCCCTTGGCGTAGATCCAGATTTCGTCGCCCGCGGGGGAAATGCTGACCTCGCTCGGCTCACCCCAAGCCACACGGACCATATCCTGATCCATCCCCGGTTCGACGCGGCCATCGAGCACTGCCTGCCTCACCTCGAGGGGCCAGGTCTCGTAGATGGCGCGGTTGCGGTCGATGCGGCCCATCTGGGAGGAAGCACAGCCCCCGGCGCACGCGGCGGCGGCAAACAGCAGCAGGGCCGGGATCCGGGGGAGGAGACCACGCTTCATCGGCCCGACCGTGGCACGGGAAGGCGCGCGCGTAAAGTCCACGGTGGCCGCGCGCCGCTCCGCGATTGCCACGCGCGAGGAAGTGC
>JBEDEF010000211.1:0-4077 GCA_041175845.1 Verrucomicrobiota bacterium | reverse complement strand
CTCCTCCCCCGCCCGGCCCCGCCTCCTTGAGGCGATCCACGGTCCCGCGGACGTTAAGGCCCTCGCCCCCGCGCAACTGCCCCAACTGGCGCAGGAGATCCGCGAGGAACTGATCAGCGTCACCTCCCGCAACGGCGGCCACATCGGCCCCAACCTCGGCGTGGTGGAACTCTCGATCGCCCTGCACCGGGTCTTCGAGACCCCTCGCGACCAGTTTGTCTTCGACGTGGCCCACCAGGGCTACGTGCACAAGCTCCTCACCGGGCGCGGCGGCGACTTTTTCCGACGGCTGCGGCAGTCCGGAGGAGCCAGCGGGTTCCTGACCCGCGGGGAAAGCCCGCACGACGCCTTCGGCGCCGGCCACGCCGGCACCGCCCTCTCGGCCGCCCTCGGGATGGCGACCGCTCGGGACCTGCGGGGTAGCGCCGAGCACGTGGTGGCGATCTGCGGTGACGCCGCCTTCACCTGCGGCGTCACCCTCGAGGCCCTCAACAACGTCGTTAGCTCGACCCAACGGCTGATCGTGATCCTCAACGACAACGAGTGGTCGATCGCCCGCAATGTCGGCGCCATCTCGAGATACCTGAACCGGCTCAGCACCAATCCGACCTACAACCGGATCCACCACGACGTGGAGGCGTTCTTCAAGAGCTTCCCGGCCGGGGTCGAGATGAACCGAGTGTACACCAAGTGGAAGCGCGAGACGAAGGACTTCTTCGTCGAATCCTCCTTGTTCGAGAAGTTCGGCCTGCGCTACCTCGGGCCGGTCGACGGCCACGACTTCGAGGCGCTGGCCAAGAACCTGGAATTCGCCAAGCACTGCGACGTTCCCGTGCTGGTGCACGTCTTGACCAAAAAGGGCCGGGGCCTCGAAGCCGCCGTGGCGCATCCGGAGAAGTTCCACGGCGCCTCGCCCTTCGACCCCGTCACCGGTGAGGGCCGCAAGCCAGCCGCGGGGACGCCGCCGAATTACCAGGACGTGTTCGGGCAGGCTCTCACCCGCTTCGCCCGCGCCGACCGGCAGGTGGTCGGGATCACCGCCGCGATGCCCAGCGGCACCGGCCTCTCTCAACTGGCCACTGCCGTTCCGAGACAGTTCTTTGACGTCGGCATCGCCGAGGAACACGCGGTCCTGTTTGCCGCCGGGCTGGCGACCAAGGGCATCCGCCCCGTCTGCGCCATCTACTCCACGTTCCTGCAGCGGGCGTATGACCAGGTGATCCACGACGTAGCGCTCCAGAATTTGCCGGTGGTGTTCTGCATGGACCGCGCCGGACTCTCGCCGGCGGACGGACCCACCCATCACGGGCTCTTCGACCTGGCCTACCTGCGGTGCGTGCCCAACCTTACCCTGATGCAGCCGAAGGACGAGGACGAGCTCGTCGATATGCTGCACACCGGGCTGCAACTGCAGGGCCCTTCCTGCATCCGGTACCCGCGTGGTGCGGGCACCGGCCAGCCCATCAAGGCCACGCCGGCTATGCTCCCGGTGGGCCATGCGGAGGTCCTCCGCGAGGGATCCAACATCATGATCTGGGCCCTCGGCTCCATGGTGCAGGATGCACTGGCACTCGCCGACCGGCTGACCGCGGAGGAGAACCTCTCCGTCGGGGTCGTGAACGCACGCTTCGTCAAGCCTCTCGACCGGACGTTGCTCCTGAGCCACGCGGCCTGCATTCCCCTGCTCGTGACCCTCGAGGATCACGTGCTCGCGGGCGGCTTTGGCAGTGCGGTGTTGGAAGCACTGCAGGAGGCGGATTGCCCCTGCGCCGTCGAACGCCTCGGGTGGCCCGACCGCTTCGTGGAGCACGGCTCCAACGTGGAGGTGCTGCGCGCAGCTCACGGGCTGGCGCCGGCGGACCTTCATCGCCGCGTGATGGCCCGCTGGGGCAGCCTCCAGGCCGAACACGTCGGCGCGGACGTCTGAACCACGCTAGGCCACCCGCGCCAGACCCAGACGGCATCGCAAGGAGCGATGCCGTTTCGCGCGGATTGAGCGAATTATCCTGGGATTCTTGCCAGCCGCGCCCGCTCTAAGGCTCCCGCGTAGGCCTCCTTCGATTCTCGTTCGATCCTCCTGCAGTGTCCTTCCAGTAACGGTGGCTTGGGAGGAAAAAACGCCTTCTGGGATCGGCGACGCGCCTGTTAAGGCACGTCAGCCGCGACATAAGCGGGAGTAAATTTTCCGCCTTTTCTGGAATTTCGTGACCACAGCGGATTTCTCTGCCGGAGCAGTTCGCCGGGATGCCTCGGCGTTCCAGCGTCCGGTCCGCGATTCCGACAAAGAAAAAGCCGCCCCGCGAAGGGGGCGGCTCGGTAAAGAAACCGGGAAGTGGATTACTTCTTGGCGGGCTTGGCGATGTCGCCGGAGCCACCGCACTTGGCGCAGTTCTTGCCATCCTTAGCGGCGTCGACGCAGCACTTGTGGGCGCAGGTCTTGCCATCCTTGGCGGCGGCCGCGCAGCACTTGCCGGGCTTGCTCTCCGCGGCGCCCGCGAAAGCGAGGGCGGCGGCGAACGAGGAAACAACGAGGAGGGAGACGATTTTCTTCATATGTTTTGGGGGACGAGGTTGAGGTTGAGGGTTGAAAATTGGTGCGGGCGGCGGGAGTCGAACCCGCCTCTCAGGCTTGGGAAGCCCACATAATAGCCGATATACTACGCCCGCGTGACGGGACTGCAATCTGATGATGCGCCATTCCGGTTGAATCAAGCGTAAATCGGCGGCGGACAATCACTGATAGCCTTTCCTGCCCTCCAGGGCGCTCCGGAGTGTAACCGCATCCGCGTAAAGGACCCCCCCGCCGCTCGGCAGGCCAAACCCGATGCGCGATGTCCGCACTTCACGGTCCGCGGGCAGGTGCTCCATCACGTAGTGGCAAGTGGCCTCCCCCTCGACGTCGTTCGGCAGCGCGAGGATCAGTTCGGCCACCTCGCCGGCCGTCACCCGCTCGAACAACCGGGCCAGATTGAGGGCCTCCGGACCAATCCCCTGGATGGGCGAAAGCTTGCCATGCAGGACGTGGTAGCGCCCCCGGAAGGCGCCGCTCCGCTCAATGGCGACGAGGTCCGGCACGTGTTCCACGACGCAGACCACCGAGCCGTCGCGCCGCTCGTCCGCGCAGACCGCGCACTGCGGTCCTTCGGCCAAGTTGCCACAGGACTCGCAGCGCCTCACCGCCACCGCGGCGGTCTGCAGCGCGGCCACCAGTTCCGGCAGGCGGGCCGGCTTCTCCACCAGGAGATGCAGGGCGATCCGTTCCGCCGAACGGTAGCCCAAGCCGGGCAGCTGCTTGAGCTGCTGCTGGAGGCGCTCAAAGGCGGAACTCATCGCCGCAGGCGGCCAGGGTGCGAAACGCTCAGAACAATCCGGGCATCTGGAACGCGCCGGTCACCTTCTGCATCTCCGCCTCGTGGAACTCCTTCGCCTGCTTGGCGGCGTCCTGCACCGCCCCCAGCACGGCCTCCGCTATCACCTTCGGGTCCTCCTTCAGGAACTCAGGGTCGAGAGTTAGGGCGGTGAACCGGCCGCTCCCGGTGATTTTGACGCGGATCGCACCACCCCCGCTGGAAATCTCCAACTCGCGGGCATCGAGCTGGGCCTGCAGGGCCTCGATGCCACGCTTCATCTTTTCCGCCTGTTTCACGAGTTTGCCGAGTCCAGCCATAGGAAGGGTAAGTTTGCCTCCGGAGGTGATCCGCGCCGGCGCTCAAGGCGACACAAAACCGGCATAGCCCTCGCGAAAGCTGGGGAACGCCGGCCGCCATCCAAGGACGGTCCGCGCTCTGGAGCTAAGGATGATCCGGTCTGGAGCGGGGCCCTCGCGCCGGCGCCCCTCTCCACCGGTGAAGGTCGGCGGCGGTAACCCAAGTCGTTGGGCAAGCCACGTCACCACTTCCCCGCGAGTGGCGCGCCCCTCGTCGGCGACATTAAAGACTCCGCCGGCCACACCTGCCGCTGCCAGCAAGGCGGCCTCGACGGCCGCGGCCGCATCGTCCCGGTGGATCAAGTTCAGGTGCGTCTCCGGGTGCCCCGAAACCGTCCCGGTGCGAACCTGTTCCACCAAATGGTCGCGCC
>JBEDEF010000210.1:0-2857 GCA_041175845.1 Verrucomicrobiota bacterium | reverse complement strand
CCTACGAGCGCGCGGCGAACTTGGAGCCCCGGCATCCGGCCTACCGCTGGAGCCTCCTCGGCTTCCATGCCCTCGCCCCCCGCCTGGTCGGCGGCGAACGCGCGGAAGCCCTGCGCCAGGCGGAGGTGCTGGCCGGGCTCGATGAGATGGAGGGCCGCATCGCACGCGCCACCCTCGCGCTCCTGGATAAGAGCCCCGAGGCCGCCTTTGCGGAATTCGAAGCCGTGCTGCGAGAGCGCCCGGACGACCCGTCGGCGCTCTACCACTTCGGCCGCTGCGCCGACCTCGCGCGCACCCGCCAGCACGAGGGGATCGCCGCCCTGGAGCGTTGCCTCCAACTGCCGCCGCCGCCGGATGCCGACGCCTCGACGCTCGCGCTCGTGCACCACCGGTTGGGCAACCTCTGGGCGCAGGTCGGGGACCACGCCCGAGCCGCCGCCGCCCACGCGGCCGCGACCCGGGCCCAGCCCGATTTCAACCTGGCGAAGCTGCAGCTCCGCCGGTAGCGCGCGCGGTCAGAAGCGCCGTGCGAACTCGAGGGTCCAGGTGCGACCCGGCAGCAGCGCCTGATTGACCGAGGCGTCGTAGCTGAAGCCCTCGGAAGTGGCGAGGGGAGGCTCCACGTCCGTCAGGTTGACCACGCCGACCCGGATCTGCACCCCGCGGAGCGCGGCGGGAGCGCCCGCCCCCAGTCGGTGGCTCACGAGGAGATTGAAGCTGAGCGTCGGATCGATCACGCGGCGATACACCGTCCGCCCGGCGCTGAAGAACGGCTCGATGTAACCCGGGCGGCCCAGCGCCTCGTAGACGGAGGCGGTGGTCGTCGCGCCGGCGTCGTGCGTCCGGCCGACATAGTAGGCCCCGAAGGAGCCCGCCCAATCCCCGCGGCGCCACGCGACGTTGGTCGTCCCGCGCCAGCGGGCGGCGCCGCCGGCGTAGAGACCGTTCGTGGTGGTCGGCGGCAGGTTGGCCGGCGCCAGCGTGGACTCGGACTTCGCGAGGTAGGACCAGTCGGAGTTGACGGTGACCTGTCCGAACGGGAGCCGCGGGACAACGTAGTTCACGCCGAGGTCCCAGCCCTCGTGCGCGCTGGAGGAGAGGTTAAGGAAGGGCCGATTGAGCGAGAAGACGCGGCCCGCGGCCGCCTGCGGATTGCCCGGGTTGGCCGCATTGTAGGCGGCGAAGGCGGCGCGATCCTCCGGGGTGAGGGCGAAGCGGACGACGTCGGGGTCGCCCTTGTAGGCCGGGGTGCCGCTCCCGAGATCGATCGCGGCGGCCGGCACGCCCGCGGCGAGCTGGGCGCGCGTGTAGGCGCGGAGCAGCCCGTTGTCGCTGTCGCGGATCTGCGCCGCGCTGCGCTGGCCGAGCAGGTTCGTCCGGCGGATGTCCCAGTGGTCGGCGGTGACGCTGAGGCCCGGGAAAGCCGGGATGTCGAGCACGACGCCCCAGGTGCGGCCTTCGGACTCCTGCGCCTTGAGCCGCGGATTGCCGCCGAAATAGGTCCGCTGCACGTAGGGACCCTCGTTGAGGAGCGGGTTGCGGTAAGTATCGACGTCACCGGCACCCGCGGAGATGGTCCAGCGCGGGCTGGTGAAAAGCGCCGCGAGGCTCGGCGCCATGAAGCCCTCATTGTAGGAGGCGCGGAGCATCAGCGCCGGGAGGGGGCGCCAGTTGAGGCCCACCTTCGGCTTGGTCGTCTGTCCGAAATCGCTGTACCGTTCGTGCCGCGCGGAAGCGGTGAGCTCAAGCGACTGGACGAGCGGGAGGGGGCGCGCGCGCTCCACCAGCGGCACGATGACCTCGCCGAAGAGGCTGCTGATCCGACGATCGCCCCGCACGTCGGGCCGCGGCGGATGGAGGAGGAAGTCATTGTTCGTGGGATCGAGGCCCGAACCCGCGGGGTTCTCGCCGCTGAACGGGGGCCGCAGGTCCTTCAGGTCCTCCGCACGATACTCGGCCCCGAAGGCCGCCATCACCTCGGCGCCGCGGAGGCGGAACAGGCGGCCGGTGGCTCGTAGATCGCCGCTGGTGATCGAGCTCCACGCCTCGCGCGCGAAGACGGCCGAGAAGGAGTCCACGACGGACGCGGGATTGACGTGCGGCCGGTCGGCGACCACGGCGTTTCCCTGCACCCGGAACGTGTAGCCGAAGGGATTATAGGCCGAGGCGTCGGTGCGTTGCAGGGCGGCCTGCAGACGGCTTTCCCGCACATCCGGGAAGGCCTCGTCCACGCCTGCGACCTCGTTGAAAAAGCCCGAGCCCTCCCACGACCAAGTGCCGCCCAAGCGACCCCGCAGGCCGGCGGCCAAGCGCACCACATCCGCGCGCGTGTTCACGGTCTCCGCGGCCAGGCCAGCGAGCGTCATGGCGGTGAAGCTCACGGTGCGCGGGGCGCCGGTGAGCCGAGGCGAGCCGTCCGCGTTCGCCGCGCCCGTGGGGTGGTAGAAGCGGGAGCCGTAGGGGTTGTAGGGATTGTCCACCGCCATCACCGCCAGCTGGTCCGACGTCGGGGCATTCAACGCGAGCGGCTGCCGGCGCATCGTCGACCGCGACTTGTAATAGGAGAAGTCAGCGAAGGCGGTCAGTCCGGGCAAGACATCGAACTCCGCGGAAACGAATGCGTTGCCGCGCCGCACGCGGGGGGCGGCCATGCCAAACTGGTTAAGGTCGAGGAAGAAGTCACCGTCTGTCACGCGGCTCGGGGCCGCCGTCGTCAGCACCGGGGTACCGTTGACCGGGCGAAAGTAATTGGCCGCGGTGGCGGTGCCCACGCGGAACGTCGGCCAGTAGCCGCGGGCGGAACGCGCGTCAAAGGGGCCGCCCGGAAGGTTGAAGGGAGGCTCCGCGCGGGCGGAAC
>JBEDEF010000209.1:0-4870 GCA_041175845.1 Verrucomicrobiota bacterium | reverse complement strand
TCCACACCCGGGGCGAACGCGGCTGCCTGGCGCTGGTCGACGGTACCTGGGTGGAGCATCCGGGCGTGCGGGTCGCGGTGGCGGACACCGTGGGTGCGGGCGACGCGTTCACGGCGGCCTTTGCCCTGGGTCTGCTGCAGGGCTGGGCGCCGGCGGTGATCGTGGAGCGGGCGACCGCGGTGGCGGCCTTTGTGTGCACGCAACGCGGGGCGACCCCGGCGCTTCCGCCTGCGCTGACGGCGCCCTTCCGCGGTTGAGGGGCCGTCCCGCCGGCACCCGGCCCGAGAATGTGGTTGCCGCGGCAATTTCCCTCCGCGGATAGTCCGGGCTCCTTTTCCTCCCATGAAAAACGTACGTCTCGGCATCGTCGGTCTGGGCAACATCGGGCGGTTCCACACCGGCTACCTGCTCGAGAACAAGGTTTCCCGCTGCACGCTGGCGGCGGTGAGCGACGCCTTCGCCCCCAGCCTCGAGGCGTACAAGGGCCGCCCCGGACTGAAGACCTTCACCAGCGCCGAGGAGATGATCCGCTCCGGCGAGATCGATGCCCTGGTCATCGCCACCCCCCATTTCCTGCACACCTCGCTGGGCATCGACGCGCTCCAGAACGGCCTCCACGTGATGGTCGAGAAGCCGATCTCCGCCCATAAGGCCGACGCCGAGCGACTCATCGCCTGCGCCGCGGCGCGGCCGAAGCAGGTGTTCGCCGGGATGTTCCAGATGCGCGTCGAGCCGCGCTACCTCAAGCTGCGGCACCTGATCCGCAACGGCGACCTCGGGGAGATCGTGCGGATGAACTGGATCATCACCGACTGGTTCCGCACCGAGGCCTACTACGCGAGCGGCGGCTGGCGGGCGACGTGGAAGGGCGAGGGCGGCGGCGTCCTCCTCAACCAGTGCCTGCACCAGCTCGACATGCTCCAGTGGCTCTGCGGGATGCCGGCGCGCGTCCGCGGCTTCTGCCAGCTCGGCCGCTTCCACAACATCGAGGTCGAGGACAATATCACCACTTACCTCGAGTGGGCCAACGGCGCGACGGGCGTCTTCATCTCCTCGACGGGCGAGGCCCCCGGCACCAACCGCTTCGAGCTCTGCGGCACCCGCGGCAAGGTCGTCCTCGAGAACAACAAGCTCCACTTCACCCGGAACGATGCGGACATGATCGAGTTCTCCAAGACCTCCAAGAGCGGCTTCGCCAAGCCCGAGGTCTGGAACGTCGAGATCCCCTTCGACAACGCCCCGAACGCCCACTGCACGCTGCTCCAGAACTTCGTCGACTCGATCCTCGACGGCACGCCGCTGATCGCGCCGGGCGCCGAGGGGATGGGCTCGGTGGAACTCGCCAACGTGCTCCTCTACTCCTCGCTGCTCGGCCAGAACGTCGAGCTGCCGATGGACAGCGCCGCGTGGGAAAAGAAGCTGAATGAGCTGATCGCCAATTCGCGGCACGAGAAGAAGGTCGTCCAGCAGGTCGCGGAGGACTTCACAAAGTCCTTCCGGCGCTGAACGAACGGCCCCCGGCTGTAGCCGCAGAGGGCCCAGCGAAAGTGTCGGATTGCGTTACACCTGGTGAAGAACGGGTCCCTTGAGGGAGCCCGGCTGTCGCCAGTACGTACTTTTCAACCCATTTGGGGGCAGGATGTTAGCACGCGGAGCGGTGAGCCGCGAAATCTGGGCATAATTTTTGCAAACGATGGGAGAGCGGCGGGTTTCTATTCCCCTGCTCGCAGCCACACCAACCCTCAATCCAAACCAAGCCTTATGAACCTAAATTCCGCAGTTGAAGCCCCGTTTCAAGCGGGAGAAGGGGCCACGGAGGCGAGGTCCTGATCGCGGGCGGTCATTTGATATTTCAACTGCGGCGCAGTTGTTCGAAGCCACTCGGTGATGCGGGTGTAGCCGGTGCGTAACTGATCGGCCCAGCCGCCCCTTATAGAGACTTGTAGTTCCTTCTGGCGTCCCGATTCGACTAGCCTAGCGGCGATCAGAAGGAACCAGCGCCGGCCGCGTTTGGCCTCCGTGTGCTTCTGCGGCACGATGAACCGCACGAACAGCACCCAGAGATTGTAGACCAGCAACAGCAGGCGCGCCGCGAGCTCTGTGGTCGCGCGAGACTTCGCGGCGAAGCCGCTGAAGCCCCACTGGTTCTTCAGCTCATCGAACACGTTCTCGGTGTCCGCCCGCTGGCGGTACAGCTCCTGGATCTGCCAGGCATTGCAGGTGGTCGGCAGGTTGGTCACGTAGACGGCAAACTCGTGCTTGTGGCGGTCCCAAAACTCAGCGTTCTCCGGCCCGCGGATCACGCCCAGCTGCTTCCGGGCAAAGATCACCCGGCGGGCCGTCTTCCAGCCCGTGAGCTGGATCAGGCCTTCGGCCACTTGGCAGGTCTGAAGCGTAGCGCAGCCCTGCCATGATTCCTCCCGGACCTGACCGAGCGCGGCTCGCACCCGGCTGGTCAACTTCAGCTTGAAGAGGTACTTGGGTCGCTCGGCAGCCTCCTCGTGCCAGCTCATCACCGCATCGTGGCCCAAGCCGAGATCGCCCCGGTTGAGCCACACCTTGCGCTCCCCGAGCCAGCGCTGCGCATCCTCCATCGACTCCTGCCAGTCCGTGGCCGTCACCGTGTCGCCCGCCCGGAACCGGTACGCCGGGCAGAGGCGCGTGTGGGCCACCACGGCCAACAGCGGATGGAAGCTGCGCCGGCCGGGCTTGCCCGGATTGTACCCGACCTCCGCGCCTTCCTGGTGCCCATACTTCGGCTGCACCGTCGAGTCCCAATCCAGCACGACCGGCTCCGGCAACGCCCGCCACATCGGCTCCGCATGGCGGGCAATCCACTCCGCGCCGAGCACCGGATCGACGGATTGAAAGAAACGCCGCACCGTGTCGTCGCCCACCACCGACTCCATCCCGAAGATCTCCGGAATCGTCGGGTCTTCCCGCAACCGCTCAATATGCGAGAAGCGGCGACCGTCCGTCAGCGCCGTCAGGATGAAGGATTGGAGCACGTCATAGACCGGAGCCGCGTTCGGACTGGTCCGCTCCACCGGACACTCCGCGGCCAGTCGATCGATGATGCCTATATGCTTCGTAAACGCGGCCCACGGCACCAGTCCGCCGAACGGCGTCAGGTTGTCTTTAGTGACCGACAATCGCACCCGCCCACCGGGCGTCGGAAACGCAAACTCCCCTTCACCCAGCGGGTGAATCGCCACCGGCTCGCTCGACGTCGTCATAAGTCTCTTCCTCAGCAGCTTCCGTGACCACAGCCTCCGTCAACTGCGGAATCTAGGATGAATCTGATGCATTCTATCCTCGCGACAACTCTGGTCCAAGTGCCCGAAGTCTCCACCACCTCGTTCCTCGTCGCCGGCGGTTTGCTCACCGTGATCGCGGTGACGCGTTTCCTCCGCCGCGGACGGAAGTAACTCCCGCCGGCGCCACCGGGTGCCTCAGGCAGGCAGATTCGGACCACCGGATGCCGGTGGGGCCGCGGGTGGTTTTTTCGGGTCCGCCCGGCTCGGCCGCAGCGGAGCCCACAGTCGGGCCCAGATGCCCTGAGGATAGGTTTCGAGGGTGTCGAAGCCCAAGCGCGCCGGAGCCACGCGGTCGGCCGGCAGGTAGGCCGTGCCGAACAGCCAGTCCCAGAGGGAAAGGCTGATGGAGAAATTTTGGCCGTGGCGTCCGTGGAGGGCGACATCGTGGTGCCAGGCGTGGAGGCGCGGAGAGTTGAAGACGTAGCCCAAGGGCCCCCAACTCCACGGGAGGTTGGCGTGGGTCAGTTCGTGGAGGAGCGTCTGCAAGGCGACGACGGCGAAGATGACCCGGTCGTCCACGCCGAGGATCACGAGGGGAACGTAGGCGACCAGCTTATGGATCACGATCTCGACCCAGTGACCGCGGAAGGCGGCCAGCCAGTCGAGTTGTTCACTGCTGTGATGGAGTTGGTGGAAGCGCCAAAGCCAGGGCACCGCGTGCAGCATCCGGTGCACCTGGTATTCGATGAAGTCCTTGACGACAAAACACACCACGAACTGCGCCAGCCCCGGCCAAGCGGCGAGAAGCCGGAGGGTGTCAGGTTGAAACCAGCCCAAATGGAGAAAGGAGGTGTTGACCCAACCCGCCAGGTGGACCCCGGCGACGGCGAGCATCCAGCTGACGAAATAGGAGTTAAACAGTAGCCAAAAGAGGTCCTGGTCCCACTCCGGTCGCAGCACGCGTTGGCCGGGCGCGCGAGGCCAGCAGCGTTCGAGGAGACCGACAGACAGGGAAATCAGGATCAGCCAAAAGTAATACTGGAGGTAGAGCGGCACGGACGCGGGGAATTTGAGGCTCCGGGGTGGGGCGGCAAGGGAAGTCCGCCGTCGCCGGGCGCCGCGGTGGGAAATTTACGGTTTCTTCGCGCCCGGCCCAAGCTCCGGGGCGGGGGCGTCGCGGCCTTTAGCGCCGGCCCGCGGCCGCGGCGAGTTCGCGGACGCTTTGCACGAGGGCCTCCTGCACCGTCGGCGCGAAGCGGCCGATGCCGCCGTGGTACAAGCCCCGCGTCTCGTAGCCCCCCTCGCGCAGCACCCGCGCCGAGGGCAGGTACCCGAAGGTGTCGTCACAGTAGGCGGACAGCCACAGGCGCCGGTGGCCCAAGGCCTCCTCCAGTAGGGCCACATAGTCCACCACGACCTCGCCCGGCAGGGCCACGAGCGTGAGGTCTTCCGCGAACTGCCAGACCGAGACCGGGGCCCGATACTCCAGCGGAAGGCTCCGGCCCTCGCTCAGCCAGCGCAGCATCTCCCCGGCGATCCATTTGTCCGTGCCCGCCCCCTTGGCGGCCGTCTGCTCCAGCGCGGCGCGGGCCGGCGGAGGTTGGAGCGGCAGG
>JBEDEF010000208.1:0-3736 GCA_041175845.1 Verrucomicrobiota bacterium | reverse complement strand
CTCGACGCGCTGGCCCGACTCGCCCGGCTGGCGCTCACCCCGGAGGAAAAGGACACTTTCCAGCGGCAGCTCGCCGAACTGCTGGAGCACATCGAGCGCCTTTCCCAGGTGGACGTCACCGGGGTCGAACCCTCCGCGCACGCCCACCCGCAACACAACGTCTGGCAGGAGGACGCGCCCTGTCCCGGCCTGTCTCCCGCGGAGGCGCTGCGCAACGCGCCGGCCCGGCGCGACCAGATGATCGCAGTGCCCAAGGTCGTCGAATGACCTCCTCCTCGACGCCCCTGCATTACCTTTCGGTTGCGGAGGCCGCAACGGCGCTTACCGCCGGCAGCCTCTCCTCCACCGAGCTGACGGAGGCGGTGATCGCCCGGAAGGAGGCGATTGAACCACGCTTACAAGCGCTGCTCTCGGCTGATCCCGACTCTGCCCGCACCCAGGCCAGGGCCTCGGACGAGCGTCGCGCCGCGGGCCGTAGCCTGGGGCCGCTGGACGGCATTCCGGTCGGACTGAAGGACGTCATCGCCGTGCGGGACCAGCCCTTGACGGCCGGCAGCCGGATGCTGGCGAATTTCATCTCGCCCTACGACGCCACCGTCACGCGCCGGCTGCGCGACGCCGGGGCGGTCCTGTACGGCCGGCACAACTGCGACGAGTTCGCGATGGGCTCCTCCACGGAGAATTCCGCCTTCCACCCCACCGGCAACCCTTGGGCTCTCGACCGGGTGCCCGGCGGCTCCTCCGGCGGCAGCGCGGCCGCCCTCGCGGCGGGCGAGGCCTTGGCCACGCTCGGCTCCGACACCGGCGGGTCCATCCGGCAGCCCGCGGCATTGTGCGGCGTCGTGGGCCTGAAGCCCACCTACGGACGCGTCTCGCGCTACGGGCTCGTCGCGTATGCGTCCTCGCTCGATCAGATCGGTCCATTCGGCCGGACGGTGGAGGACGTCGCCTTGGTGCTGCAGGCGATCGCCGGCCACGACGAGCGCGATTCCACCTCGGTGAACGCGGAGACGGGCCATTTCCGCGCGGGGCTCGGCTTGCCGGTGAGTCACCTTCGTCTCGGCCTTCCCCGCGAATACTTCGCGGAGGGTTTGGATCCCGAGGTCGCCGCCGCGGTTGAGCAGGCGGTGGCGCATTACCGCGGCCTCGGTTGCGAGGTTCGGCCGGTCTCCCTGCCGCATACCCCGTATTGCCTCGACACCTACTACGTGCTCGCGACCGCCGAGGCGTCATCGAACCTCGCGCGCTACGATGGGATCCGCTACGGTCACCGCTGCTCCGAGCCGCGGGACCTGCAGGACCTGTACTTCCGCTCCCGGGCCGAGGGCTTTGGGGCCGAGGTGAAGCGGCGCATCATCCTGGGCACCTATGTGCTCTCGAGCGGCTACTACGACGCCTACTATCTGCGCGCCCAGAAGGTCCGTACCCTGGTACGGCGCGATTTCCTGCGCGCCTTTGAGGAAGTAGACGCCCTGTTGACCCCGACTTCCCCGATTCCCGCGTTCCGGCGCGGCGAAAAGGCCGATCCGCTCGCGATGTACCTCTGCGACATCTACACCATCGGCGCCAACCTCGCCGGGCTCCCCGCGATGAGCGTGCCCTGCGGCTTCACCGGGGCCGGTCTGCCGGTGGGGTTCCAGCTCATCGGCAAACCCCTCGGCGAGACGGAACTCCTCGCCCTCGGCCACGCGTATGATCGTGTCCACGAGTGGGGCCGCCGGCACCCGAAACTCTGAACCATCCGGTCCCGCCGTGTCCTCGCCCGCCGTGCCACCCGTGTCCTACGAAGCCGTGATCGGCCTGGAGGTCCACGTCCAGATCCGTACCCGCTCCAAGATCTTCACCCGCGTCGCCGCGGGCTACGGCCACGAGCCCAACACCCTCACGGATCCCGTCGTGCTGGCCTTGCCGGGCGCGCTACCGGTGATGAACCGCGCCGCCTTGGACGCCATCATCAAGGCCGGGCTGCTCCTCGGCTGTGAGATCGCTCCCATCTGCAAGTGGGATCGCAAGAACTACTTTTATCCGGATTCCCCGAAAAACTACCAGATCTCCCAATACGATGCGCCCGTCTGCCGCGGGGGTGAGGTCGAGATCGAGCTGCCCGGCCCGGCGCGCAATGTGATGGGGGAGCACAAGCGGATCCCGCTTACCCGCATCCATCTCGAGGAGGATGTCGGCAAGCTCAACCACGGCGCGACCGACTCCCTGGTGGACTACAATCGCGCGGGAACCCCGTTAATGGAGATCGTCTCGGAGCCCGCCCTGCATTCGGGCGAGGAGGCCTACGCGTACCTGACGTCCCTGCGCGCCACGATGATTCAAGGCGGGATCTCCGACTGTGACATGGAGAAGGGCCAGCTCCGCTGCGACGCCAACATCTCGCTGCGGCCCGCCGGCAGCACCACGCTCGGGACGAAGGTTGAACTGAAGAACCTCAATTCGATCTCCTTCGTGCGCGACGGCATCGAACACGAAATCCGGCGCCAGCGCGGGATCCTGGAACGCGGGGGACGCATCACGCAGGAGACGCGGGACTACGATGGGATGACCGGCACCTCCCAGTCGCTGCGTTCGAAGGAGGAGGCGCACGACTACCGCTACTTCCCCGATCCGGACCTGATGCCGGTCACGATCGACGTTGCATGGCGGGCGCGCCTGCGCGCGGAATGTCCGGAACTGCCCTTCGACCGGCAACGCCGTTTCCTCGCGGACTACCAACTGCCTTACACCCAGACTTCAGCGCTGGTTTGGGATCGGCCGCTGGCCGATTACTTTGAGGCCGTGGTACGCCTCGGCGCCACGCCTCAGACGGCCGGCAATTGGATCATCAACGACCTCCGGCGCGAATTGGCAGCTGCGGGATCCAATCCCGCCGACTGCCGCGTGCCACCGACGAGCCTCTTCTCGCTGCTGCGGCTGGTGGACTCCGGAGCGCTCCTGACCGCGGCCGCCAAGGAGGTGTTCGTCGAGATGTTCGCGACTGGAGACTCGCCGGAGGTGATCGCGGATCGGCGCGGACTTCGCGCCGCGCCGACCGATGCCGCGGAACTGGAAGGCTGGTGCCGCGAGGCGATCGCCGGCAACCCCAAGGCGGCGGCGGAGTTTCGCGCGGGCAGGGAAGGTGCGATCAATGCCTTGAAGGGGCCCGTGATGAAGGCCGCCAAGGGGAAGACCAACCCGAAATCGGTCGACGAAACGCTGCGGCGCCTCCTCGCCGGCGCCTGACCAAGTCCTCCGGGATAGGGCTTGTGCCCGCGACCTGCGCGTCGATCCTGCGGAGGCGATGCGTTTGTTCGGTCTTTCCCCGGATCGTCTCCGCTCCCCGGATGGGGTGCTTGCTCCCGTACCCTCGGCGCTGCGGGCGGTGCTTTGGGGTTCCGTTGGCTTCGCCGCCGTGAGCCTTGCGGCCTACTCGCTCTGGGCGTTCCGCCTGATCGGCGGAACCGGCCTGCTCTATGGCTCCATCGCCGCGGTTTATCTTGTCTCCAGCGGGTGGATCCTGGCCCGACTGGTGCCCCACCGCGGTCGCGTGCGCTACCTGGGACTTTTCACCTTGGGTTTTGCCGGCTACGCCGCGCTCTGGTGCCTCTGCTGGTTTGGACTGCGCGGACGCTACCACGCGGATTTCCACGGCGCGGTCCTCGGGCTTTCGTGGCTGGCATGGCTGCACTGGCGGGCCTTCGGCTCCCGCGGGTCCTGGCTCCCCGCGGCGCTGGTGCTCATCGCCCTGCAC
>JBEDEF010000207.1:0-6630 GCA_041175845.1 Verrucomicrobiota bacterium | reverse complement strand
GACCTGCGCGCGGCCGTCATCCCGCTGCTCGGCGCCGCCCCCGACGCCCCCGCGGCCGCCGGCGCCCTGCTCGGCGCCTTCCGCAACTTCGGGCCCGCCGAACGCAACGCCACCCTCGCCGTCCTCACCGGCCGCGCCGAGCTGGCCCGTCCCCTCCTCAGCGCCGTCGCCGCCGGCACCTTCGACCGCCGCGACCTCACCGCCCTCCACGCCCGGCAGCTGCGGAAGCTCGGTGATGCCGAGGTCAACCGCCGCCTGGAGGACGTCTGGGGCCGCACGGCCGAGGCCTCCACCGATGCGAAAGCCACCATCGCGCGCCTGCGCGACACGTTCCGCAATGCGCCCGTCTGGGCTTTCGATGCCGCCGCGGGCCGGCGCACCTACGAGCGCCTCTGTGCCGCCTGCCACGTCTCCGGCGGACCCGACGCCGGGCGACTCGGCCCCGACCTCGCGGGCACCTGGCGCCACGGTCTCGACTACTTCCTCGAGAACATCGTCGACCCGAACGCCGTCGTCGGCGCCGCCTACGAGCTGCACGTGCTGACGCGCCGCGACGGTACGGTGGTCTCGGGGATGATCGACCGCGAGTCCGACACCGCCGTGGTGGTGCGGACGGTCGCGGAAACGGTGACCATCCCGCGCGCGGACCTCCGGGAGCGGCAGCGTACGACGCAGTCGCTCATGCCGGCCGGACTGCTGGAGGCCCTGCCGGAACGGGAGGCGGTCGAGCTGCTCAAGTACCTGACCGAACCGCGCTGAGGAGCGCGGATTCCGCGCCAAATCCGCGGCAACTGCCGCGGCCACACCGGGCTGTGCCACCCGGACCTGCTCAGCGCGTCGGCCGCAGCTGAAGCAGGATGTTGGCGGCCGTGATGAGCGCGCCGCCGGCGAGCAGCCCGTAGGTGAGCTGCTCGTCGGCGTAAGCGATCCCGGTCCACGCCGAGAGGAGACCAGGCAGGAACAGCGCGAGGGCGGCGGCGAAGACCGGCTCGACGCAATAGAGGAGCCCGGCCTCGGTCGCCGTGATGCGCGGCTGGAAAGTCGTCATCAACCCGAAGGCGCCAAGCGTGCAGAAGACCGTGAGCGCAGCCGTGAGCCCGAGCCAAGCGGGCGACTGCCAGGGGCGGACGAGGGTGGCGAAGTCTGGTGCGGTGGCGCCGGCGAGGAGCGCAAAGACCACGGCTTCGGTGGCGAACATCACGAACGTGATCGGCAGCGCGCGGTTACCCGCGAATTCCGCGCGCTCGAGGGCGAGGATCTGCACCATGAAGAAAATCGAGCAGAGCAGCGTCTCGGCCTCCCCGCGACCAAAGCGCAGCGGCACCTCGCCGGGCGCGAACGGGTGGAAGCCACCGAGGACGGCGACCCCGGCGAGCACGAGGCCGCAGGCGAGCCAGATGGAGGGTGCGGGCAGGCGGCGGACGCGCCACGCGAGCCACGCCGGGATGAGCACCGCGTAGAACTGGGTGAGGAAGGCGGAGGTGCTCGCCGCCGTGTACTGCAGCGCGTCGGTCTGGAACAGCATTCCCGCGGCGCCCGCGAGCCCGAGGATGAGCCCCTGCCGCCACTCGGCGGCGGTGGCTCCGCGCAGAATCCCGGGGCGGAACGCCAGCAGCACGAGGGTCGCCAACAGGAAGCGCGGCGCGACCGTGCAGACCGCGAGGAACCAAGGGCCCGCCTCCGGCAGCAGCTGCGCCTGCAGCAGGCCGGTCGCCTTGACCAGCGGGAAGCTGAGGCCCCAGAGCAGGTTCGCCAAGAGCAGCATCAAGATCGCCCGGGTACGGACGGATGGGGCGGGAGCAGGCACGGCAAAGAAAAGCCGCCGCGAGGAACCTCGCGGCGGCCGGGGAAAGCGGAACTGGTGTCCCTTACTTCAGGTTCTTCGAGACGAGCTTCGTCATCTCGAACATCGAGACCGAGGACTTGCCACCGAAGATCGCCTTGAGGGCGTCGTCGGCATTGATCTGGGTCCGGACCTTCTTGTCCTGGAGACCCTTCTTCTTGATGTACGCCCAGAGCTTCTTGGTCAGCTCGGTGCGGGGGAGCGGGGCGGCGCCCACGACAGCAGCGAGCTTGTCGTTGGGAGTCACCGGCTTCATGAACGCGGCGTTCGGCTTACGGGCGGTCTTCTTGGCGGCTTTTTTGGCCATGGTATTTGGTTTTTATTTTGGGTTTTTCCCTCTGAAACGGAGTACCTTCTAGAGGGAACGCGCCGCGCTTGCCTAGGAAAATCTTCGCCTCGGGCCCACGGGATTCCGCTTGCGGCAGGCTTGGCGCCGGCCCCCGCGTTGCACCAACCTCGCCCCTGATGCCCTCCGCCGCCGCCCGCGACCACTCCCGTGCCGTCCTCCAGCTGGCGGGCGCCGCCGTGTGCTGGAGCTTCGCGGGAGTGCTCATCAAGGCGGTTGCCGCCACCTGGCCGGGTCTCGCCGTCGCCGGCGGCCGCGGCGCCGTCGCCGCCATTTTCCTGCTCCTCACCAACCGCGGCCTCCGCTTCCACTTCTCGCGAGACCAGATCATCGGCGCCCTCGGGTACGCCGCGTGCACCATCACGTTTTGCACCGCGACGACCATGACCAGCGCGGCCAACGCGATTCTGCTCCAGTACACCGCCCCCGTGTGGGTCGCGCTGCTCGGCGCCTGGTTGCTGCACGAGCCCGCCACGCGGGTCGACTGGCTCACGATCGTCGCCGCCCTCGGGGGGATGGCCCTCTTTTTCCACGGGAGCCTCGCGCTCGGCCAGGTTGCCGGCGATCTGCTCGCGCTCCTCAGCGGCGTCTGCTTCGCCGCGATGACCATCGCCCTGCGGCGCCAACGCGAAGGCTCGCCGGTCGAGTCGATCATCCTCGGTAACGCGCTCGCCTTCGCCGTCGGCCTGCCGTGGATCATCGCCGCGCCGGCGCTGCCGCCAGCCGGCTGGACCGCCTTGCTCGCGCTCGGCACCGTACAACTCGGCGTCTCCTACTGGCTCTATGCCCGCGCCATCCGGCACGTCACCGCGCTCGAGGCCGTCCTCATCCCCGTGATCGAGCCAGTGCTGAACCCGGTCTGGGTGCTGCTCTTCGTCGGGGAGCAACCCTCGGGCTGGGGCCTCGCGGGCGGCGCCATCGTGCTCGGCGCCGTGACCGCCCGCGCCATCGCCTCCATCCGCGCCCGCCGTCGCCTCTGACCTTACCGATGAAACTCCCGCTCCTCTTGCTCGCCGGCTCGCTGGTCGCGAACGCCGCGCTGCTCGCCACTCTCGCCCGCCGGCCGGCGCCGCCCACTCCGGCCGCGCCCGCGCCCGCTCGCGCGCAGCCCGTCGTGGCGCCCGACCCGGCGGCACGCCTCCGCGCCGCACTAGCCTCCGGCCAGGCCCGCGACCTCGAAGCCGCCGGTCTCGACCCAGCCGCCACGCGGGACCTGCTCCTCGGCCGGCGCCTTTCCGCCCTCCTCCAGCGCCCCCGGCCCGCGGTCGGGGAACGCTGGTGGCGCAATGACCCGGCCGCGGCCCAGGCCCGCGAACAGCTGCGCCGCGAGCTCGGCGGGATCCTCGGCGAAACCCTCGGGGACGATGCCGGGCTCGCCGGCCCGGGGCTCGACTTCTTGCCCCCGGAGAAGCGGGCCGCCCTCCGGCGCATCGATCAGGACTACGCGGAACTCCGCGCCCGCTTCGGCGCCGGCGGCATCGTGCTGCCCTCGGACCAGGAACGCCTCCGCCTGCTCGCCGTTGAGCGCGAACGCGACCTCGCTGCGCTTCTTTCGCCGGAGGAAAAGGTCGCCCACGATCTCCGCTTCTCGCCCACGGCCGCCGTTGTACGCGCCCGCTACGGCGAGGGCCTCGAGACCGAGGAGGAGTACCGCCGCGTCTTCGCCCTCCAGCGCGCCTTCGACGCCCGCTTCCCCATGGAGACCGCCGCCGCGCGCAACGACCCCGCCGGCCGCCAGCAGTTCGCCGACGCCCAGCGCCAGCTCGCGGACGACATCCGCGCCGCCCTCGGCGAAGCCGCCTACGCTCGGCTCCGCGGCGCCCAAGACAGCGACCTGCGGAACCTCGCGGGCCTCGCCCAGCGCCTCAATCTTCCGGCGGACACCACCGCCCGGCTCGCTGCGGCCCGCGAAAACTTCGCGGCCACCTCGCAGCGCCTCCAGTCCGACGCCACCCTGCCCCCAGACCAACGCCGTGCCCGCGTGCAGGCGCTCGCCACCGAGGCGCGGACCACGCTCGTGCAGACGCTCGGCGCCGAGGCCGCGGAGGCTTACGCCCGGCAGTCACCCTGGGTCACCATCCTCCAAGGTGGCCTCGCCTTCAGCCTGACACCGCCCGCTGACCTGCCCGTGCGGGGCCAAGGGATGAGCGTCTTCCCGGTGCTGCCCGCCGGCGCCAACGCGGCCGGCGGGATCCGCCAAGCCTTCATCACGGAATCCGCCGAGGGCGGCGCCGGTGGCAATCGCATGGAGGTGCGCGTGCTCAACCTTTCGCCCACCGGCGCGACCCCCGCGCCCAACCCAACGGCCCCGGCGGGCGGCCGGACGATCATCGTTACTCCACCACCGCCCTGACGGCCGGGCTCCGGCCCCGGCGGCCTCTAGTTCATCGGCCGCGTCCGCGGCTGCCGCCGCGGCCCCAACTCAGCCGGACTTATGCAGTGGGCGGCTGAGCCGCGGGGCAGCCCGATCAACTGGCGGAGTCCGGCTTGATGCCCGCAAGGAACGCCGACGACCCGCGGCTATTCCTCGTCCGGACCGCCGACCACCAGCAAGCGCACGGCGTCCAACCGCAGCCGCGCCGCGCTGATCGCCCCGCCGATCTGCCGCCGCTGCTCGGTGGCGAGCGCGATTTCGTCCGGCCGCACGGTGTCGTTGAGGCGCCGAAGGCTTTCTAGCCGCGCGACTCCGTCGGCCAATGCCGCGTCGGCTCGTGCTGCAGCCTCCGTGCGCCGGGCCGCGGCGCGCGCCTCCGCGTGCGCCTCCGCTGCCTCGAGCATCGCGCGCAGCAGGTCACCATTGAACCCGGGTTGCTCCAGCAAGGGCCGGAGCTCACGGTCGTCCGCCTCTGCCGCCACGGCGATCGCCGGATGCTCCGTCGTGCAGTCTCGGCCCCGCAGATCCACCACGACCCGCACCGGCGCCGGAGGCAGGAACTCGTCGACGTGCCAACGTGCGTCCGCCACCGTCTCCAGCACAAAGAGCACCTCCAGCAGCAGGCCGGGCGCGTCTCCCGGCAGCGAGGCGCAGGCCGCCGTGCCGGCGGGTGACTCGAGCAGCAGGTCGATCGTATCGCCCATCAGCGGGTGATCGGCGGTGAGGAACCGAATGTCCTCACGGACGAGGGCGCGCCGGCGGTCGAACGTCGCGAGCATCCCGTCGGCCGGCAGCGAGGGGAACCCCTCGACGTACGCGTGACTGGGATCGAGGAAGAGGTCGCCCTCCTCGTGCTCACGGATGCGGACCCCAAAGTGGTCGAGCAATTCCACCAGGAAGCGCCGGGGGAACGGGTCGGCGTCGGCAGCCTGTACCTTGGCCACGACGGCCGCGGCCGCGGTACGGTCAAAGGAGTTCAGTTCCAGCAGGCGGTCCCTCCCCCGCTGCAGGCGGTCCCGCAGCGTGGCGCGAAACGCCACGGTCTCGGCGACTAGCGCGGCGAGCTCCCGCGGGCCCGGTTCACCCTCCGGCGCATAGGCCGTGGCGAGGGCGACGAGCCGCTCCCGGAAGGCCGCTTCGTACTCGTGGCCGCCGTGCACAGGCGCCGCGAAGGCGTCGAGGCCTTGGTCATACCAAGTGGCGAGGACCTCGCCGGCCCCGCCCGCGAGGTACGGGACGTGGATGTGGACGTCGGCGCCCTGGCCGATGCGGTCGAGGCGCCCGATGCGCTGCTCGAGCAGCGCGGGGTTGAGCGGCAAGTCGAAGAGGATCAGGTGGTGGGCGAACTGGAAGTTGCGCCCCTCGCTGCCGATCTCGGAGCTGAGCAGCAGCTGCGCGCCGTCCGGCTCGGCGAACCAAGCTGCGTTGCGGTCGCGCTGCACCAGCGGCAGGCCCTCGTGGAAAAGCGCGACCTTGGCGCTGATCACCTCCTGCAGTGCGGCGGCGAGGGCGAGGACCTTGCGCTGGGAGCGACAGATCAGCAGCGCCTTCGCCCCGCGCTCACGCCGGAGGAAGGCGGCCAGCCACGCGACGCGCGGGTCGTCGCGGAAATTCGGTCGCAGGTCCGCGTCTTCCCCCGCCGCCTCCGCGCGCAATTCGCGGGCGAGACGCGCGTGCACCACCACCGGCGCGCCTTCCAGCGGCGCCGGGCAGTAGCGGCGCCGCGGGAAGCCGGTCATCGCCGCGCGGGTATTACGGAAGACGACGCGCCCCGTGCCGTGCTGGTCGAGCAGCGTGCGCAGCAGGGCCTCGCGCGCTCCGGGCCGGCCCGCCGTCAATTGGTCAAGGTGGCCGGCCAGGGTCTGCGGGTCGCGATCAAAGATGCGGCGCAGCGAGGCCCGGTCCGCCGCAGTCAGCGGGCGGCCCTCGATCACCTTGCCCGCCACGTCGGCCACGCGCGCGTAGCCCTCCGCCTCGGCCTCGAACCGGGCCAGGTCGCTAAACCGCTGCGGGTCCAGCAGCCGCAGGCGGGCGAAGTGGCCGGCCACGCCGAGCTGGGTCGGTGTC
>JBEDEF010000206.1:0-6262 GCA_041175845.1 Verrucomicrobiota bacterium | reverse complement strand
CAATCGCGGCCCCGGCGGCTTTTGGTTGGCCCGCCTCGGCGCCACCTCCAGAAGTACGGTGTTCCATGCATCGCCGCACGTTCCTAGCCTCCGCGTCCGCCGCCGCCCTCGGGGCTGCGCTGCGCGCCGCCACCCCCGCCGGTCGCGCCCCGCGCATCCTTCTCCGCTCCTCCTGGCAGGTCGTGAATATCGGCGACATCGCCCACACGCCGGGCGTCCTCGCGCTCATCGAACAACACCTCCCGAACGCGGAGGTGCGTCTCTGGGCCTCGGCCGATCTCTCCGCGGAAGTGATCGCGATGGAGCACCGCCGCTTCCCGCAGCTGCAGATCGTCAAGGGCACCCTCGGGGCCAATGGCCGCGCCTCCAACGCCGCCTTGGCCGAAGCGCTCGCGTGGACCGATTTTCTCCTGCATGGCTCCGGGCCTTCCCTCGTCGCCGCGAAAGACGTCGCCGCCTTCGCCCGCCACGTCGGCAAGCCCTTCGGCGTCTATGGGATCACCCACGCCTCCAATCCGCCCACGGCCGACGAGCGCACGGCTTTCGATGGTGCCCGCTTCGTTTTCTTCCGCGACGAGCTGTCGTTGGCCCTCGCCCGTACTCAGAACCTCAAGAGCCCGCTCCTCGCCTTCGCCCCCGATGGCGCCTTCGCCTGCGACCTGCGCCACGATGCGGCCGCTGACGCCTTTCTCGCGGCTCACGGCCTCACGCCCGGGCAGTTCCTCTGCTGCATCCCGAAGCTTCGCTACACGCCGTATTGGCTGATCCGGAATTCCCCCAAGGACGAGGCCCGCCACGCGCGCAACGAGGCCATGAAGGCCGCCGATCACGCCCCGCTCCTCGAGGCCATCAATGCCGTCGTCCGTGAGACGAACCTGAAGATTCTCCTCTGCCCCGAGGACCAGACCCAGATGACCGTGAGCAAGGAGCAGCTCTACGACCACCTCTCGGCCGAGGTGAAGCGGCGCGTGGTTTGGCGGGAAAAGTTCTGGCTCACCGACGAAGCCCTCAGCACCTATCGCCGCAGCGCGGGTCTCTTCGGCCACGAGCAGCACAGCCCCATCATGTGCATCGGCGCCGGCATCCCGGCCATCGTCTGCCGGTGGGCCGAGCAGACGACCAAGGGCGACATGTGGCGCACGATCGGCCTCGGTGATTGGCTCTTCGACATGGACGTGGAAGCGGACCGACGGAGGGTTGCCCCCGCGGTGCTGGCGATGGCGAAAGACCCCGTCGCCGCCCGCGCCAAAGCCGCGCAGGCCCGGAGCTTGGTCGAGAACTACCAGCAGAAAACCATGGCCGTCCTCGCCCGCCAATTCGCCTGAGTCGCCATGCGTCGTCACGCCCTCCTTTTTTCCGCGGCGCTGCCGGTGATCGGGGCTTGGTCTGCGTTCGCCACGCCGGCCGACCGCGTCGCCACCGTCACCCGCACGCCGGGCTGCGTCGCCTTCTGGGACTTCGTGCAACGCGAACCGTCGGGCTCGCGCCGCTTCACCGCCCATGTGCCGGCCGGCGCCACGAACCACTTTCCCCTCGAGGCCGGCAACTACGTCCACGACTACTGGGGCGAGGGCCGCACGGCCAGCTACGCGGATTTCCCGCTCCTCGGCCGGGGGCCCTTCGGCGAGGCGATCCGCATCCGGCAGGAGACCGACGCCACGTTCCGCCCGTTTCTCTTCGTGCCGCGCGCCCGGCTGCACGATTCGTCCATCGACCTCAAGGGCCCCGGCCAATCGGTCACGGTCGTCGTCTGGGCGATCCGCGAAAGCGGCAACCACGCCCTCGCCGGCATCTGGCACGAGGGGACGGACCTGAAGCAGAACGAGACGGCCGGCATCAAGCGGGTCGAGCGCGGCCAGCGCCAATACGCCCTCTTCGCCGGCCTCAATCGCGCCGGGGCCGCCTGCGGCCACGTGTCCGAAAACGGCGCGAGTTCCTTCCTCAACCGCTACGCGCTCCACAAGAGCAACTCGGCCGGGGTCGCGCCCGCCGTGCCCGCCGATTCGCCCGCCGCCGTCCTCGACGCCTCGTGGCAGTGCTTCGCGATGACCTACGATCATGCGACGCGCGAACTCACCGGCTGGCTCAACGGGGTCGCCGGCGATCGCTGGCTGGAGAATCCCAAGACCGACACCCTCATCAAATCCGCCTACCAGGCGTGGCTGCAGGCGCGCCTCCACCGCGAACCCGGCCTCCAGCCCGGCGAGGACCCCGCGTTCCCGCCCGACCAGTTCTATCAACCGCCCGAGGATCAGCTCGTCTCCATCCAAATCCTCCGCGAATCCGCCGACGAACGCGTCGAGCTCCGGGAATTCCGCTACACCCGCATTGAGGTGACGCTGCGCCGCGGCGCCGACGGCACATTCACCGAGACCGCGCGCGACCTCGCGGCGTTGCGCCTGAATCCGTGGTGGTTCTCGCACGACCGGCTCTACACGCCCGCCAACGACGGTACCGGCGGACCCTTCACCATCGGCCGCGTGATCCACAGCGCACGCGGGGTCGGCTTCACCGGCTGGATCGGCGGCGTGGCGGTCTTCAATCGGGCACTGGGCGCGGACGAGTTGGCGAAGCTCGCGCAGTTGCGCTCCCTGGCGACCACGGCGTCCGGTCGTTGACCGGATGGGCTGGACCGACCCGACGGGACCGACCCGACGGGGTCAGGCCGTTGCGCGTTGCGGTCTGTACGGGAGGCGCGGCTCGGGAGGCTTGGGATCGTCGGTCAGACAACTCCTTCGGCTTGCGCTCCGTCTGGCGGCGGGGCCGCCGTCCGGAAGGGAACGTGAAACGGCCTGACCCCGTGCGTCCGCCGCTGGAGGCGCAAAACCTCGAAGGCCTCGCGAACGGCGATGTCGCTGGCGAGACTGTACTGGTCCCGGGCCGCCGACAGGGCGAGCGCGAGCACAAACCCCACGACGGTAGCCACGCCGGACTTGGCATCCTTCATGACCTCTGCCACCCGCTGATCCTGGACGGCACCTGGCGCCTGGCCAGCAATTCGCGCCATGCAGCGGCGGCCAACCCAAGCCAGGCCGATGGAACCGAGCGCGAAGGCGACGCCAAAGCCCAGCAGCTCAAGCAAGAGATAGAGGTTGATCATCGGCGGAGCGAAAGGGGACGGATCCCGATCTGGGACGGCAATTCGGGCCGCAGCAAGGCATTGCCGCTGGGCCGGGCCGGCGAGAAGCTAGGTTCAGGCGGTCGCGGGTGGCGGAGGACCGCGCTCCCTCAGTAATCCCGGAACGGGCCGCGGGGCTCGGCGGCATCCATCCGCGCCTTCCAGGCGGCGAAGGCGGCGGCGAGGCGCTGGGCCACCTCGGGGTGCTGAGCCGAAACGTCCTCCTTCTCGCCGAGGTCGCGGCTCAGGTCGAACAGGCCGCCGCCCTTCGGCGTCGACACCCATTTCCATTGGCCCACCCGCGCGGCGCGGTCGGACCGTCGCTCCCAGAACATTTCCGTCCGCGGCGATTTCCGCTCGCCCCGCAGCACGGGCAGCAGGTCAAAGCCATCCAGCTCCACTCCCGCCGGCAGCCGCGCCCCGGCCGCCGCGGCCAAGGTCGGGAAGAGTTCCAGCGAGGTGAGGAACTCGTCGGTGACGACGCCCGCCGGGAGGCGCCCCGGCCACCACGCGACGAAGGGCACGCGCAGGCCACCCTCCCACATCGTCGACTTCTGACCCCGCAGGGGCGCGTTGCCGCCGTTGCCGGAGCCTCCGTTGTCCGAGAGGAACAGCACCAGCGTGTTCTGCTCCTGGCCGATCTCCCGGAGCGTCCGGAGCACCTCGCCGATGGCGTCGTCCATGCAGGTGACGGCCGCGTAGTAGGCGGTCAGCCGCGCCTTGGGATCGAGGTCCGGGTAGCGCCGGATAAATTCCGCCGGCGCCTGCACGCCGGGCTTGTCGAGGCTGGAGGCGCTGTGGGGAGCGTTGAAGGGGAGGTAGACGAAGAAGGGCCGGTCGCGGTGGGTGCGGATGAAGCGGACGGCCTCGCGCCGGAACAGGTCGGTCGCGTACTGGCCCACGTCCTCCTTGGTCCGCTGGTTTCCGCGGAACATCGAGTGGATGCCGTAGCGCTCGTGAGTGTAGTAATCGATGCCGTTGTTGCCGTGGCCGTAGAACTCGTCGAAGCCGCGCTGGAGCGGCAGGTAGCGGCGGGCCTGGCCCATGTCCCACTTGCCGAAGACGGCGGTCTTGTAACCGGCGCCCTGCAGGAGATTGCCGAGGGTGAGCTCGCGCGGGTCGAGGCCGAGGGTCATCTCGGGGGAGACCGCGTACTCCTCGGGCGTGAAGCGGTGGCCGTAGTTCACGAGGTCGTTGCGGACCATGTCGTACAGACCGTGGCGCTGCGGGTAGCGGCCCGTGAGGAGGCTGGCGCGCGAGGGGGTGCACGCGGGCCAGGTCATGTAGAAGCTCGTGCCGCGCACGCCCTCGCGGGCCAGGCGGTCGAGGTGCGGGGTGAGGATCGGCTTGCTCCCGATGATGCCGAGATCCGGGTAACCCTGGTCGTCGGCGAGGATCAGGACGATGTTCGGGGGACGGGGCGTCGCGGCGGCCGCGAGGCCGGGCAGGAGCAGGGCGAGGCAGGCGAGCAGGCGGGACAGGAGAGACATCTTGGGGGAGGGGGGACGTCCCGACCCCACCACGGAACACGTCGAGCGTCGAACCGATTTCCCCGCTCCGCTTCCTGGCTGCCGTCGCCCGCCGGGCCGCTCAGAGCAGCCGGCCCGGCTCGTATTCGGCGGAGCCCTTGAAGCGGCGCGCGAGCGGGCGTACCTCGCCGAGGAAGGCGTCGACCTGGTGCGGGGCGGCGCCGACGAAGCGGGCGCTGTCCGCGAGGATCGCCTGCAGGGCGCGTTTGCCGAGGCCGATGCGGCGGTCGCCCGCCAGCCGGGCGAAGAGGTCCGCCTCGCCCTCGCCGGTACGGAGGGCGTGGGCCGCGGCCAGCGCGTGCTCCTTGATCGCCTCGTGGGCCGTCTCGCGTCCCGCCCCGCCCTTCACCGCCTCCATCAGGATCGTGGTCGTGGCGAGGAACGGCAGGTTGCGCTCGTTCTCGGCCGCCACGGCGGCGGGAAAAACCTGCATTTGCCGCAACACCGTCAGGTAGGTCTCGAGCGCGCCGTCGACCGCGAAGCACGCATCGGGCAGCGCCACCCGGCGGACGACCGAGCAGGAGACGTCGCCCTCGTTCCACTGGTGGCCGGCGAGGGCGGACGTCATCGCCACGTACCCGCCAAGGATGGTGGAGAAGCCGCAGATGCGCTCGCAGTTCCGCGCGTTGACCTTGTGGGGCATCGCGGAGGAGCCGACCTGACCCGGCTGGAATCCCTCGGTGAGCAGCCCCGCGCCGGCCATCAGCCGCAGCGTGGTGGCGGCGCTCGCCGCCGCGGCCGCGACCTGGTGGAGGGTGGTGACGACCTCGAAGTCGAGGCTCCGCGGATAGACCTGGCCGACGTTCTCGAGCGCGGCGCGGAACCCCAGGTGGCGGAGCACGCGCGCCTCCAACTGGTCGACCTTGCCGGTGTCCCCGCCGAGCAGCGTGAGCTGGTCGAGCTGGGTGCCGACGGCGCCCTTGAGCCCGCGGACCGGGTAGCGCTCGATGAGTTCGTCGAGACGAGCGAAGGCGAGGAGCAGTTCCTGTCCGAACATCGCGAGCCGTTTGCCGAGGGTGGTCGGCTGGGCGGGCACGTTGTGGGTGCGGCCCGTGATCATCAGGTCGCGGTGGGCCTCGGCCTGCCGGCCGAGGGCGAGCAGGGCGGCGGCGGCCTTGAAGCGTACCAGCTGCAGCGCGCGGTGCACCTGGAGCTGCTCGACGTTCTCCGTGAGGTCGCGGCTCGTGAGCCCGAGGTGGATGAACTGCCGCTGGGCGAGGCCGGAGAACTCCTCGAGCCGAGCCTTGACGTCGTGGAGCGTCACCCGCTCCCGGGCGGCGATGGACTCGAGGTCGATCTGGTCGCGGACGCGCTCGTAGTCGCGGATGGCCTCCGAAGGGATGGGCACGCCGAGGTCGCGTTGGGCCTTCATCACGGCGATCCAGAACGCGCGCTCGAGGCCGACGCGGCCGTGCTGGGACCAGAGGTCGCGCATCGCGGGCGACGCGTAGCGCTCGGCGAGCACGTTCGGGATGGCCGTGGCAGCGGCGGTCGGGGGAGCAGGGAGGGCTTTCAAGACGGGACGGAGGTGCGGGAGGCGGTGGCGGCGGAATCAGGCAGGCAGCGGACGGCAAGGTCGCGGAGCACGGCCTCCTGCTCGTCAGGGCGACGGATG
>JBEDEF010000205.1:0-3053 GCA_041175845.1 Verrucomicrobiota bacterium | reverse complement strand
GAGGGGACCGCTCCGAACCAAGGTTCCGCGGCCTTCGTACCGGTACGGTGGCACTGGAGAAAATTCATCGGCTCGAACGCCCGCTAGGGCGGCTCCCGCATCTCGGTACCGCGGCGTCTATGGACGCCACGCACGGCCGCGACCGCGGAGGGGACCCTTTGCGCCTTTTGTGGCTCACCCTGTTTGGGACGAAGGCCCGGAGGATCGCCACAAAAGGCACAAGGGATGCCGGGCGCGGACTGGGCTCCTGGTGGCGTCCGTAGACGCCGCGGAGGTTAGGGTTTGCCGCCCGCGCGCGCCGCACTGTGGCGTCGCGTGGCCTCGAGCAGCGTCGAGAGGATCGGCAGCGGCCGCACCTCCGCGAGCAACTGGTACGCGAACCACCCCGGCGCCAGCCGGATGAGCGCCTGCTGCACCGCCAGCAGTCGCCGGCGCCAACCGGGGTGCGCCACCGCCAGCGGGATCGGGGCCGGCACACCCGTGATCCGCTCCACCCGGAACCCGCCTTCCCGCAGCAACCGCCGGAGGGACGAGAGGGTGAATAACCGCCGGTGTCGCACATCGAGGATGCCCCGGCGCGTCGGGTTGAAGTGCCCGGCCAGCAGCATCAGACGCGGGACGATAAAGCCCAGGTTTCCGGTCGAAAGCACCACCTTCAGGCCCGGCCCGGCTGCCGCCCGCAGCGCCGCCGCGTAACCCTCCGGATCCGCCCGCCGCGAGAGTTCATCCAACAGCAGCACCACGTCGATGCCCCGCAGGTCAGGCGGGGGCGTCTCGCTCCCGGCATCCGTTCCCCGCACCTCGTCGTAAACCGCGGCCAGTTCCGGCGGCACGGCCCAGCCGAGGATCCGGCAGCCCCGCGCCCGGAGGGGCCCGCAGAGCTCCGCGCCTGCGCCCCCGAGATCCAGCACCACGGTACCCGCCGGTACCGCTGTGAGCGCGGCCGTCAGGACCGACGGGAAGCTCAGGCGCCCCGGGGCCGGCGGCGCATCCGGCGGCGGCGCCACGTCGAAGTTACGCCGGTACAGCAGGCCCCAGTCCTGCAGCCGCGCGACCAGGGTGGTGCGCAGGGTATCCCAGGCGTACCGCAGCCCGTTTACGCGGCAGATCTCGTCGCCGTAGCGGGTCGGGAACGGCACCTCCGCGATCCGCGCGCCCGTGCGCAGCGCCTGCACGATGAACTCGGGGTCGAAGTGAAAGACATCCGCGTTCAGCTCGAACGGCATCCGGCGCAGCAGGTCCGTCCGGAACGCCTTGCAGCCGGTATGGTACTCACTCAGGCGGACCCCGAGGATCCGGTTCTGCAGCCCGGTGAGCAGCCGGTTGCCGAGGCGCTTGTACAAGGGCATCCCGCCACGCCGTGCCCCGCCCGGGTTGAGCATCCGCGAACCCAAAACGAGGTCCGCCGCGCGCCGCTGCAGCGGGGCCAGCACGTCCGGCAGGCTTTCCGGCGCGTACTGTCCGTCCCCGTGCAGGAGCGCCACGAGGTCGTGCCCCTGTTCGAGGGCATAGCGGTACCCCAGCTTCTGGTTGCCGCCGTAACCCTGGTTTACCGGGTTCACCAGAACCGTGAGGCGATGCGGGCACCCACCCTCGTCCCGCAGGCGCTCCGCCACCTTAAAAGTGCCATCGGCCGAGCAGTCGTCGATCACCAGCACCTCGACGTCCAGGCCCGGGAAGGCGGGCAGGCGCCGCAGCACACCGGTGATGGTCGCCTCCGCCTGGTAGGCGACGACCAGAATCAGCAGGCGCGGGCGGCGCGCCGGTTCCGGGAGGGTTGCGCTCATCCCCGTGGCCTCGCCTCCCCACTGCCTCAGTCCCGGAAACCCTCCGCCCGCTCGACGATGAACTTCGGGCGCGCCCGCACCTCCTCGTAGATGCGACCGATGTATTCGCCCAAAATTCCCACGCTGATCAGCTGGATGCCCCCGAGGAACGAGATGAGGATCACCAAGGTCGGGTTACCCCAGGCGATGGGCCAATCCATCAGCTTGTAGAAGAGGTAGATCCCCATCAGCAGAAACGCCCCGCCCGAGACGAGGAAGCCAAGCCAAGTGCTCAGCGTCAGCGCGTAGGTGGAGAAGCAGAAGATGCCGTTGAAGCCGATGCGCAGGGAACCGAGGAACCGGTTGTAATTGGTCTCGCCCGCAAAGCGGGCCGGCCGATCGAACGGGATCAGCGCCTGCTTAAACCCCACCACCGCCACCATCCCCCGCAAGAAACCGTGGGTCTCCTTCAGCCGCGTCACCTCGGCCACGACCCGCCGCGACATCAGCCGGAAATCTCCCGTGTTGGGCGGGATGCGCACGTCGGCGATCTTGTTGATCACTTTGTAGCCGGTCGCCGCGACCAGGCGCTTCACCCACGGCTCACCCGTCCGTTGGCGCCGCTGCGGGAGCACCACATCGTAACCCTCCCGCCACCGCGCGACCATCTCCCCCAGCAGCTCCGGCGGATCCTGCAGGTCCACATCCATCACCACCACTGCCTCGCCCGACGAATATTCCAGGCCTGCCAGGGTCGCCATCGGCTGGCCGAAGCGCCGCGAGAACCGCAGGAGCTTGACCCGCGGATCCTCCGCCCGCGCCGCGAGAATGACCTCCTCGGTGCGGTCCGGTGAGGGATCCAGCGCGAAGATCACCTCGTAATCCTCCGTGATGGCGCCCAAAAGCGGCCGCACGCGGCGCAGGAACTCCGGGACGTTCTTCTCTTCCCGGTACACCGGGACGACGAGGCTGAGGAGCATGGCGGGGAAGGCTACCAGCGTAGCCCGAAGGCCAAGAGCCGCGCCGTCAAGGCCCCGTGCAATCGGGCACGCCGGGCGTGATGCTCCATCTGCAGCGCATCATCCGACCTTTCCCCGTGGAATCGGACCCGGATGCGCCGCATTTCCTCCGCTCCGGTAGTGTGGATCGCTAGTGCGGTCTTCTGTTCGGCATGCACGCGGAACGCTCCCAGGAAGTACGGCACCCGCTGCAGCACGCAGCCCGCCTGCTGGAACCGCGCGAGCAGGTCCCAGTCGAGGGCGAACTGGAAGGTCGGGTCGATCCCGC
>JBEDEF010000204.1:0-6648 GCA_041175845.1 Verrucomicrobiota bacterium | reverse complement strand
CACCCTCGCCCGCCTACGCCGCGAACTCGACGCGTGGATGGCGCAGCAGGGTGACCGCGGACTCGAGACCGAATTACTTGCTCCCACCCGCCAACCAAAGAACCGGGGCGAGGAAGCCGCGGAGCCCGCCCGCAAGGCCCGCGCCAAGGCTAAGTCATGAGTTCCCCTTTCCCAATGCCGCCTGTCCGCCTCGTAGCCCCCCTGTTCTTGCCCGCCCTGCTTGCCGCCGCACCGCCCGAGCCCCGCTTCCGCGCGCAGGAAATCGATGCCACGGTGCAGATCGGTTACGGCGTGGCCATCGCCGACGTCGACGGGGACGGCCGGCCCGACATCCTCCTCGCCGACAAGCGCACTGTACAGTGGTACCGCAACCCGGGTTGGGAGAAGCACGTGATCGCGGAGGACCTGACCCCGCAGGACAACGTCTGCCTCGCGGCGCAGGACCTCGACGGCGACGGGCGTTGTGAGCTCGCGGTGGGCGCCGGCTGGAACCCGTCCGAGACCACGGATCCCACCCGCAGCGGCGCCGTGTTCTACCTCATCGCCCCGGCGGACCGGACCCAGCGCTGGCAACCCGTCCGCCTTGAGCACGAGCCGACCGTCCACCGGATGCACTGGGTCGTCGCCCCCGGCGGCGGCTGGGAACTGGTCGTCAAGCCGCTGCACGGGCGCGGCAACAAGAATAACGAGGGCGCAGGCAGCCGCGTCTACGCGTACGCGCTCCCGAAGGATCCCCGGAGCTCGTGGACGCGCACGCTGGTGAGCGACTTCACCCACGCGAGCCACAACTTCCAGCCCATCAACTGGGACCGGGATCCGGAGCACGAACTGCTCGCGGGCGCGAAGGAGGGGCTTTTCTGGTTCGGCCGCAGTAGCGGCGCGTGGCGCCACCGCCAGCTTTCCGACCAGTGGACCGGCGAGGTCCGCGACGGCCGCCTGCCCGGCGGCAAGCGCTTCCTCGCGACGATCGAGCCGATGCACGGGGGCGTGAGCGCGGCCTACACCGATCCCGGCACCAGCCGCGGGCTCTGGCCGCGGACCGTCCTCGACGACACGCTGAAGGACGGCCACGCGGTGGTGATCGCCGACTTCCTCGGGGTGGGCAGCGACCAGGTCGCCGTGGGCTGGCGCGCGATGAATCCCCGCGGCGCCCCGGGCGTGCGGCTCTTCACGCCCCTCGATGCCAACGGCCGCGACTGGCGGCGCACGGATCTCTCGGGACCCGAGGTGGCAGTGGAGGACATGCGCGCGGCCGACCTCGACGGTGACGGCGATCCGGACCTCGTCCTCGCGGGCCGGCAGACCAAGAACCTGCGGATCCTCTGGAACGAGCGCGGCCGCTGAAATCCGCGGCGCGCGGGCTTGAGTTTTGCGCGCGGGCGTCGAGCCTCGCGGGTGCTTTCCGCAATGCCCCCACCCCGCCTGCTCCTCGCGTTGCTCCTGCCGTGCTGCGTCGCGTCCGCCGCGACCCCGCCGCCCCGCCCGAACGTCGTGCTCGTGATGGCCGACGACCAGGCATGGGGCGAGACCGGCTACAACGGCCACCCGCACGTGCGGACGCCGGTGCTTGATGAGATGGCCCGCACCGGGCTGCGCCTGGACCGCTTCTACGCCGCGTCGCCGGTCTGCTCGCCCACGCGGGCCTCGGTGCTGACCGGTCGGCATGCGAACCGCTCCGGCGCCTTCGCGCCCAACTATTCCACCCGCCCGGAGGAAATCACCCTCGCCGCCCTGCTCCGCGCCGCCGGCTACCGCACCGGCCACTTCGGCAAATGGCACGTCGGCGCGGTCAAGCGCGACTCCCCGGTCAACCCGACGCGGATGGGCTTCGACGAGTACCTCTCCCACGACAATTTCTTCGAAATGGATCCCCCGCTGAGCCGAGACGGGGCAGCGCCTGAGATCCATCGCGGCGAGAGCTCAGCGATCGTGGCGGGCGCGGCGGCGGACTTCGCGCGGCGGGCGCAGGCCGAGGGCCGGCCCTTCTTCATCATCCTGTGGTTCGGTTCACCCCACGGCCCCTACTCGGGCCTGCCCGCCGACGTGGCCGCTTACGGGGCAGTGCCCGACGAGGAACTGCGACGCCGTTACGCGGAGATCACCGCGCTGGATCGGGCGCTGGGTGACTTCCGCCGGACCCTGCGCGAGATCGGCGCGGCCGGGAACACCCTGCTCTGGTACAACTCCGACAACGGCCTGCCGGGCGAACACAAGGGCGCCTCGTTTGACGGCGGGTGGCGCGGCGCCAAGGGCAGCGTCTTTGAGGGCGGGCTGCGCGTGCCCGGACTCGTCGAATGGCCCGCCATGATCCGCGCGCCCCGCCGCTCCGCGGTGCCGGCGGTGACCTCGGACATCTTTCCCACCGTGCTGGACCTGCTCGGCCTGCCCGCGCCCGCGCGACCGCTCGACGGCGTGAGCCTGCGCCAATTGCTGGTCGACGGCACCCTAGAGGCGCGCCCGCAGCCGATCGGCTTCTGGCGTTATCCGACCCAGCGCGAACGGGGCAATGCGCGCTGGATCGACGTGGAGCTCGCCCGCGGCACGACGCCGACCACGCGCAACCCCGCGATCGACTTCCTGAACTTCCGGCATCCCGTGGCCCGCACGGAGGATTTCGGCGGCGAGGCGGCGTGGACCGACAACCGCTTCAAGCTGCACGTCGCCGACGCGGTCGAGGCCCCCGGCAAGGCGGGAGCGAAACGCAAGGGCCGCGCGGGCTCCGGCGTGCAGCTCTTCGACCTGCTGGCCGACCCGCGGGAGGAGCGGGACGTGTCCGCCGAACACCCCGAGGTCACTTCCCGGATGCTCCGCGAACTCCACGCCTGGCAGCGCTCCGTCGAGGTGAGCCTGACCGGCGCAGATTACCGATGAACCTGCCCCGCCGCCTCGTTCGCCGCGCGCTGTTCGCGGCGCTGCCGCTCGTCGGGTGGCCCCTCGCCCCCTCCGCGATCGGGGCGGCGCCGGTGGCCCGGCCGAACGTGCTGTGGCTCACCAGCGAGGACAACGGGCCGTTCCTCGGCTGCTACGGCGACCCCCATGCGCGGACGCCCCACCTCGACCGACTGGCCGCGGAGGGCGTGCGCTACCGGCGGGCCTTCGCCAACGCGCCCGTCTGCTCCAGCGCGCGGACCACCCTGATCACCGGGATGTACCCAACCTCGCTCGGCGCCCAGCACCACCGCAGCCGGGTCCCGCTCCCGGCCGGCTTCCAGCTCTACCCGGAGGTGCTCCGCGCCGCGGGCTACTACTGCACCAACAACGCGAAGACCGACTACAACGTCACCCTCGACCGCAAGCCGTGGGATGAGAACGGGCCCCGCGCGCACTACCGCAACCGTCCCGCCGGCCAGCCCTTCTTCGCCGTCTTCAACCAGACCTCGAGCCACGAGAGCCAGGTCGCCCCCGCGCCGGGCAAGACCGCGTTCCGCGTCGCTCCGGAACGCGTGACGCTGCCGCCCTACCATCCGGACACGCCGGAGATCCGGCGCGACTGGGCCAACTACCATGACCAAATCACGGTGATGGATGGCCAGATGGGCGAACTGCTGGCGGAACTCGCGCGCGAAGGCCTCGCGGAGGACACCATCGTCTTCTACTACTCGGACCACGCGGGGGCCCTGCCGCGCGGCAAGCGGAACATCCACGACTCCGGCACCCGTGTGCCGCTGATCGTGCGTTTCCCGGCGAAGTGGGCGCATCTCGCGCCGGCCGCTCCGGGATCCTGGGTCGAGCAGCCGGTGAGCTTCGTCGACCTCACCGCGACCCTGCTGGAGCTCTGCGGCGTGGCCGTGCCCGCGAACTACGAGGGCCGGCCGTTCCTCGGCCCGCGCGCGGCGGCGCGGGAGGAAGTCTTCCTCTTCCGCGGCCGGATGGATGAGCGCCACGACGTCGTCCGCGCCGTGCGCGACCGCGACCACCGCTACGTGCGCAACTACTCCCCGCACCGCCCCTGGGGCCAGCCCTACTCCTACCCGTTCCAGGTGCTGCCGAGCATGCGCTCGTGGCACAAAGCCTTCCTCGCGGGCAAATCCGATCCCGTGCAGGCCGCCTACTGGCGCCCCAAGCCGCCCGAGGAATTTTACGCGCTCGCCAGGGACCCGCACGAGGTGCGCAACCTCGCCGGCCAGCCCGCGGTGGCGGCGGCGCAGCGCACCCTCGCGGCCAAGCTGCGGGCGCACCTGATCGCGACCCGCGACACCGGCTTCATCCCGGAGGGAATGGCGCAGCGCCTCGCCGGCGCCGGCGACCTGATCGCCTACGCCCGGAGTCCGGCTTATCCCATCGAACGCGTGGTCGACCTCGCGGACCTGGCCGCGGCACGCGACCCGCGCCAACTCGCCGCCCTCCAGGCCGCCCTCGCGGATCCCCACCCCGTCCTCCGGTACTGGGGCGCGCAGGGTTGCCTGATCCTCGGCGCCCGGGCCGCGCCCGCCCGCGCGGCTCTGCAAGGAGTCCTCCGCGATGAGCCGGCCGACGTGCGCGTCGCCGCCGCCGAGGCGCTCGGCCACCTCGGCGAACTTGAGCCGGCCCTCGCGGCGCTGGGCGACGAGATCCGCGACGGATCCCCCGCCGAGGTGCTCGCCGCCCTCAACGCCCTCAATTTCCTCTGGCTCGACGGCCGGGCCCCGCTGGCGCGCGTGCAGGCGATGGTGCGGGGCCTCGAGCTCGCGGAACCCGCCGACCGCATCCCGCGCCACCTCCTCGCCGCCACGGACGCCCTCCGCCCGACCGCTCCCTGATTATGCTACGCTCTCTCTTTCCCGCCTGCCTGTTCCTCGCCCTTCAACTGTCGGCAGCTGAGGGAACGCGTCGCCCGCCGAACATCGTGTACATCCTGGCGGACGATCTCGGCTGGACCGACCTCGGCTGCCAGGGCTCCCAATACTACGAAACGCCGAACCTCGACCGCCTCGCGTCGCAGGGCCTCCGCTTGCAGCGCTACTACAACTCCCAGAACTGCGCCCCCACGCGGGCGGTGCTGATGAGCGGCCAGTACGCGCCGCGGACGGGGATGTACACCGTCAACACCCTTGAACGCGGCGAGGCCGCCGCCCGGCGCATGCACGTGCCGGCCAACACCACCCAGATGCCCCTCGACCGCATTCTCCTGCCGGCCGCGATCCGCAGCGCGGGCTACGTGACGGGGATGTTCGGCAAGTGGCACCTGGGCACCGCCCGCCCGTACCACCCCGCCGACCGGGGCTTCGACGAGGCCCTCGTCTCCGACGGACGCCACTTCAAGGTCACCACCGTGCCACCCGTGGAAGTCCCGGCGGACCAATATCTGGCCGATTTCCTAACCGACCGGGCAGTCGACTTCATCGGCCGCCACCGGGACCGGCCCTTCTTTCTGTACCTGCCGCATTTTGCCGTCCACACGCCGATCCAGGCGAAACCCGAGCTCGTCGCCCGCTGGAACGAGCGGCGGCCGGCCGGCCGGCACTGGCACCCGACCTACGCCGCGATGATCCAGAGCGTCGATGAAAGCGTCGGCCGGATCATGGCCCGCCTCGAGGAACTCGGCCTCGCGCGGGACACGATCCTGATCTTCTCCTCGGACAACGGGGGCCTCGGCGGTTACGACCGCACCGAACCGCCCTCGGAGAAGCGCGGGTTTACCGACAACTGGCCGCTGCGTGGCGGCAAGGGCACGCTGTATGAAGGCGGCCTGAGGGTGCCGTTCATCGTGCGTTGGCCGGGGGTGGTCCCGGCCGGTACGACCAGCGACCACCCGGCGGCGCACGTCGATGTCTACCCGACGCTCCTGGAGATCGCGGGCGGTCGCCCGCCGGCCGGCCAGACCCTCGACGGGGTGAGCCTGCTGCCCCTGCTGCGCAACCCGGCGGCCGACCTGGGGCGGCCGGCGATCTACTGGCACTTCCCCGGCTACCTCGAATCCTACGTCCACGCCGACGGATGGCGCACGGGGCCGGTGGGGGCCATCCACGCCGGCGCCTACAAGCTCCTCGAATATTTCGAGACGGGCCGCGTCGAACTCTACGACCTCGCGCGCGATCCCGGGGAGAGCCGGGACCTGGCGTCCGCGGAGCCGGCCCGGGCGGAGGCGCTCCGGGGCCAGCTGGCCGCTTGGCGCACCTCGGTGGGCGCCGCGATGCCGCGCCGCAAGACGCCCGCGGAACAGGCCGCCGACCGGGCCGCGCCGCGCACGGACAAGGCCCGCAAGGCGGCCGTCGTGCCCGACCAAGACTGAGCTTTCTTCCTCCCTCATGCACCTCCTCCGGTATCTCGTTCCCGCCCTGCTGGCCCTGCCCGCGGTCGCCGTGGCCGCGGCGACGTCCCGCCCACCCAACGTCGTCGTCTTCCTCGCGGATGACGCCGGCTGGGGCGACTACGGCATCAACGGCAACCAGGCGATTCGCACGCCGAACATCGACGCCATCGGCCTCGGTGGCGCGCGCCTCGACCGCTTCTTCGTCTGCGCCGTCTGCGCCCCGACGCGGGCCGAGTTCCTCACCGGCCGCTACCATTCCCGCGGCGGCGTGCGCGGGGTCTCGACCGGCCTCGAGCGGCTCAACGTCGACGAACGCACCGTGGCGGACGCCTTCAAGGCGGCCGGCTACGCCACGGGCGCGTTCGGCAAGTGGCACAATGGCAGCCAGTGGCCCTACCACCCGCGCGCCCGGGGCT
>JBEDEF010000203.1:0-4965 GCA_041175845.1 Verrucomicrobiota bacterium | reverse complement strand
GTCCGCGTCGAGCTGTCGCTGCAGGGCATCGCGCCAGCCCGGCGACGCATTGCCCACGTCCCAAGGATGGAGGCCGTAACTTGGCCGCACCCACGGGAAACGGCGCGCCAGCTCCGCCACGACGGGCCAGTCCGCCTCGCAGGTGCCGTTGACCACCATGGTGCCGATCCCCGCCGTCGCCCGGTCCGCCGCGATTTGCTCCCAGTGCGGCCGCAGCCAGTCGTCCTGAAGGTGATTGTGGGCGTCGTGCAGCATCCTACGGACGGCTCGCGGCGGAGGCGAGGCGGCGGATCTGACCGAGGGCGGAGTCGAGACCGTTACGCCGGGTGGGGGAGAGTTCCCGCAGCAGGCCGAGTTCCGCCAAGGGATCCCGCTCGCAGGCGGCGATGGCGGCCGTCTCGGTGCCCGAATAGACCTCGCAGAGCAGCAACAGCAGGCCCCGCACGACGGGTGAGTCCGCATCTGCTCGGAAGATCCAGCGCCCCGCCTCCTCGCGACCGGTCAGCCAGACGACGGATACGCATCCCGGCACCCGGTGGGCGTCGATCCGCTCCGTCGCGGGGAGCGGCGGGATGCGCCTCACGCGATCCACCACGAAGGCGAGCCGCTCCTGCGGGTCCTCAAAGGCACCGAGGTCGGCCGCGAGGCGGTCAAGGTTCTCGGCAGGAGTCATTAGGGCAGCGTGCCATCCGGGGTGGCGCCCGCAAGCCGGAGCGCAGCCTTCATCGAGCCCGGCCGGTGATGTGGCCGCGGCTGTTGCCGCGGAAGATATCGGCGTAATGGAACGCGAGGAACCTGGTCCCAGAGGGGAGGAGTACGTGGGTTTGACGCGATCCACGGCCGTCGCCGCGGACGTCGACCTCAATTGTAGAACATCGCCTCGTTCGTCTGGAACAGGGCGTGCGCGAGCTTGGCCCAGGCGTCGAGCGGCAGGCGATTCTCGTAGGTGCCGCCGATCTGGGTGTTGAAGCGGCCCTGCTGCTTGGGCGCCACCTTCGGGGCCGCCTTCTTCGCCTTGGCCGCATCCTTGGCGCTCAACTTGGCCGCCGGCTGGTCGGCCGTCAGCTTCACGTCCGCGCCACCTGGATTGGCCGCCACGTACTTGAGCCCCAGGTCAACCTCGCGGCGGGTCGGCCACCGCTGGAAGATGGCCAGATAAAGCAAGGTCACGCGGTCCTCATCCGACTTCAGTTCCGCGAAGGCCGGCCGGTCGACTAGCTTGCGGGCGGTCTCGATGACCATCGGGCTGTTCATCAGGAAGAGGGCCTGCTGGGGCACGAGGGTCTCGTGTCGCCGGCCGGTCGCAACATCCGGGCTCGGGAAATCGAACTGCGTCAGCAGCTCCGGGGGATTGGTGCGGTCGATGATGGTGTAGACGGCCCGCCGCTTGGCGAAGCCCTCGCTGCTGATGGCCACGGGCTTGCCGCCATAGGTGCGGTCCAGCTCGCCGGCGATCGCCAGCAGGGCGTCGTGCAGCTCCTCGAAGTCCATCCGCCGGAGATTGTAGCGCCAGAGCAGCTTGTTGTTGGGATCCTTCTCCGCGTAGGCCGGGTTGGTCTGGGTGCTCTGCTGGTAGGCGTTGCTCAGGACGATCTGCCGATGGAGCTTCTTCAGGGACCAGCCTTCCTCGACGAAGGTCGCCGCGAGCCAATCCAGCAACTCGGGGTGGGTCGGCGGCGCCGACATGTTGCCGAGATCGTCGGGGGTCGGCACGAAGCCCTGGCCCCAGTGCTGCTGCCACATCCGGTTGACGATCACGCGGGCCGTGAGGGGATTCTTGGGGTCGGCGATGGCCATCGCGAGCTGCCAGCGGCCGGAACCTTCCTTCCACTCGGGGCGCTTCTTCGGGTCGGGGGAGAGGATCTCGAGGAAGCGGCGCGGGACAATGTCGCCCCGGTTCTGTAATTCCCCGCGCAACAGCACAGGATAGTCCCGCGGCTTGGGCGCGTCGACGAGCACGTTGGCCCGGGCCGGTGCGCCGAGATGCTTGGTCTCCAGTTCAGCGATGTCCCGGTGAAGCTCGCGCTCCATCCGCTGCAGGCGCTGGCGGAGGCCCGGATCGATCTTGGTGGCGGGCGCCTTCGCCTTGCCCTTGGCGGCGGTCGCCCGGCGCAACTCCGCCTGCTGTTCCTTCAATTCGGCCGCCCGTTTATCCAGCGCGGCCGTTTTCTCCAGGTAGTCCAGATAGTCGTTCGTCTGGGGCACGGTGGTCGCGATCGGCGGGAGCACCTCGGGCACCGAGGTGTTGGCGAATACGCCGTAGAGGGAGTAATAGTCCTTGATCGAGACCGGATCGAACTTGTGGTCGTGGCAGCGCGCGCAGGTGACGGTCAGACCAAGGAAGGCCTTGGTCGTCACGTCGATCTGGTCGCCGATGATGTCGTCCTTCCGGCCATTGAACTGGTTGCCGAGGGTGAGGAAGCCCAGCGCCGGCAGCATCGCCCGGTTCGCGGGGGGCGGCTCGCCCTTGTCCTTGGCGCGCTTCTCGATCCCCGCCTGCAGGCGGTCGCCGGCCAATTGGGCGATGATGAACTGATTGTAGGGCAGGTCCGCGTTGAAGGCGTTGATCACCCAGTCGCGGTACGTCCAGGCGTGGACGAAGCGGTTGTCCTCTTGGCGCGCGGCGTCGCCCTTGGTGTCCGAATAGCGGGCGACATCGAGCCAGTAGCGGGCCCAATGCTCCCCGTACTGCGGGGTGGCGAGGAGGCGGTCGACGAGCTTCTCCACGGCGTCCGGAGCGGTGTCCGCGACGAACTTCTGCACCTCCGCCGGGTGAGGCGGCAGGCCGATGAGATCAAAGTAGAGGCGGCGGATCAGGTTCGCGCGCTCGGCGGGGGCATTGGGGCGCATCCCGTTGGCCTCGAGCTTGGCGAGGACGAAGCGGTCGATCGGCGTCCGGGCCCAGGCTGCGTCCTGCACGGCGGGCAGGGCCGGCTTCTGCACCGGCTGGAACGACCAGTGGTTGCGCCCGGTGCCCGCATAGGTGCCGCCGGCCGCGCCGGCCTTCCTGACTCGCGGATCCGGCGCGCCACGGCGTACCCATTCGGTCAGGAGCGCGATCTCCTCGTCGGAGAGCTTCTCGCCCTTGGGCGGCATCTGCAGGTCCGGATCTGCGTAGCGGATCGCCTGGATCAGCAGGGACTCGTCCGGCTTGCCCGCGACCAGGGCGGGGCCGGTGTTGCCGCCGGCCAGCGTGGCTTCGCGGGTGTCCAGCAGCAGCCCGCCACGGACCCGCTCCGCCGTCGCGCTGTGGCAGGAATAGCACTTGTTCGCGAGGACCGGGCGAACCTTGGCCTCGAAGAACTGCAGGTCGGCGGGCGACAGGGCCGGGGTCGCGAGCGAGGGGAGGGCGTGCGCCGCTCCGGTCAACAGGCCCAGCAGGGGGAGCAGACGGAGGGCGGCAGTCATCGGATCAAGCGAGGATGTTGTGGACCACGTTGCCGGCGACGTCCGTGAGCCGGAAATCGCGGCCGTTGAAGCGGTACGTGAGCTTCTCGTGGTTCAGCCCCAGACAATGGAGGATCGTGGCGTGCAGGTCGTGCGGGTGCACCTTGTTCTGGATCGCGGCGGAGCCGAACTCGTCGGTGGCGCCGTGGACGGTACCGCCCTTGACGCCCCCGCCGGCGAGGACGACCGAGAAGGCCTTGGCGTTGTGGTCGCGGCCGGGGTTGTCGTAGCCATTGCGGTCGCGGGTCGACTTGCGGCCGAATTCGCCGCCCCAGATGACGAGGGTGGAGTCGAGCAGGCCGCGCTGCTTGAGGTCGCCCAGCAGGGCGGCAAGGGGTTGGTCGATCTCGCGGGCCTTGTTGCCGAGGCGGGTCTCGAGCTGCTGGTGATGGTCCCAGCCGGTGTGCCAGACCTGCACCATCCGGACCCCGCGTTCAACCAGGCGGCGGGCGATCAGCAGCTGCTTGCCCTGCTCGCTGCTGCCGTAGGCAGCGCGAATGGCTTCCGGCTCCTTGTTGATGTCGAACGCATCGAGGGATTCGGCCTGCATCCGGAAGGCGACTTCGTAGCTCTGCAGGCGGGTCTCAAGGGCGGCGTCGCGCTGGAGGTTGCGAGCGTGAACTTCGTTCAGCTGATGGATCAGGTCCAGCTGGCGCCGCTGCTCCTGGGCGGTGACGTAGGTGTTGCGGATGTTTTGGATCATCTGCGGCACCGAGGGGGCCTGTGTGTTGATGCTCGTGCCCTGGTAGACGCCGGGGAGGAAGGCGGACTGATAATTGGTGGCTCCGCCCGGGGGCTGGCCACCGCCGCGGAGGGCGATGAAGCCGGGTAGGTTCTGGTTCTCCGTGCCGAGCCCGTAGACCAGCCATGAGCCGAGGCTCGGCTTGGCGATGCGGAGCGAGCCGGTGTTCATGAACACCGTGGCCACCTCGTGTGCCGGGATGTCGGTCCACATCGAGCGGATGACCGCCAGGTCGTCCGCGTAGGCGGCGGTCTTGGCGAACGCGCTGCTGACCTCGAGGCCGCTCTGCCCGTACTTCTGAAACATGAAGGGCGAGCCGAGCGCGATCTCATTGCCGAGGATCGTCTTGCCATCCATCCGCGAGAGGGTCGGCTTCGGGTCCCAGGTATCGAGATGGGAGGGCGCGCCCTGAGCAAAGATATGGATAACGGCCTTGGCTTTCCCCGCGAAGTGGGCAGGTTTCGGGGCGAGCGGACCGATCGCGCCCTTGGCCGGCGCTGCGACGAGATCCTTGGCGGTTAGGAGGTGGGCGAGGGAGAGCCCGCCCATTCCCATGCCGACGCGGTTTAGGAACTGCCGCCGGGTGAGGAAGTAGTCCGCGAGGTCGGTCGAGACGCCGCAGCAGGGGTGGTCCGGGTGAGTCAGCTGGTCGGAGGAGTCGTGCGGGGTAAACATGGTGGTATCGGGTAGGGCGTAGGAAGCTGACGGCTTGGGCGTGGAGACGACCGCCGGGGCGCGGGGTTTCAATCCGGGGTGAAGCGAAGGGAAGGGGTGTC
>JBEDEF010000202.1:0-3494 GCA_041175845.1 Verrucomicrobiota bacterium | reverse complement strand
CGGCGGGACAGGTCGTGGGTTTTGGAGTTCATCGGGGGGCTATTTCTGGATGGCGCCCTGGGGGACGGTGGAGAGGAGGTAAATCGCGGAACGCACGCGCTCGAGGTCGGCGCTACCGTAGGTGGTGCCAGTATTCGCGGGCATTGCGACCAAGGCGTCGACGAACCGGTCCTGCAGCGCTCGCGGCACGGCTCCGGCGGCGAGGAGGAGGTTCACCCGCGCGACGAGGTCCCGCGGCGAGCGCGAGAGCGTGAGCAGGGTGGCGTCCGCGCGGATGCCGACCGTGGCCTCCGCGGGGTTGAAGACCGAGGTGGTGCCCGGGATCCCCGTGCGCCCGGCGTAGATGTAGTTCCAGAGTTGGTTCGGGACGCTGATGGCCGTGGTGTCGTTGACGATCTGGTACTCGGGCGCGACGAGCCCGGCGGCCGCGAGCGGGCCGGGCTGCACGAAATCGGGCTCGAAGAAGTTGAATACGGTCGGCGCCCGCAGCGACGCCTGGGAGAGGGTGGCCTCGGGGTTCGGGATGAAGAAGCGGCCGTTGTTGGCCCCGCCGCTGAAGGCGCGTAGCACCGCGGTCGCCCGCAGCAGCGGCTCCTTCAGCTTGCCGAAGCTCGCGGTGGTCGCCACGGCCGCCGAGCGGGCCTCGTAGTCGAGGAGGATCGCCCGCACCACCGCGCCGAGGTCGCCGCGGACCCCCGCGCCGTTGTTCGCGAAGACCTGCGCCACCCGGTACACGTAGCCCGGGCTCGGGTTGGACGTGACGAGGCGCTGGATCAGCTGGCGAGAGAGGAATGGCCCCGTGTTCGGATGGTTGAACAGGGTGTCCAAGGTGTCCTTCAGGTCCTGCTCGGGACTCTGGCCAGCCGGAATCCGCCGGCCGCTGATGATCTGCTTTTCCGCCGGTTCGTGGAAGTCGGCGTAGAACTGCATCGGCTGGAGGTAGTTCACAGGGGCGCCGCGGAAGTTTGGGACGCTCGCGTTGGTCGCGAAGCCCAGGCCGGTGAAGACCTTCGCCAGCTCGGAGATGGTCCGGTTGTCGTAGGTCGGGATCGTCGCGCCGTTGATGTCCACCTTCGCGGTGCCGTCGGGCTGGAGCTCGACCAGGCCCACGCTGAACAGCTGCATGATTTCGCGCGCGTAGTTCTCATCCGGCGCCGTCAGCTGGCGGCCGTTCGCGGCGAAGGTCGCCTTGGCATTACGCAAGGAGCTCAGGTACACGCCCATCACCGGGCTCAGGGTCACCTGCTCCAGCAACTGCCGTGCGTTGCCGAAGGCGCCCCGCACCAGCAGATCATAGTAGTTGGCCAACGCCCGCGGGTTGTTGAAGAGGGTGCTGTTTACGTCCGAGACGACGAAGATCTGGCTCAGGGCGAACGCCACGCGTTGCCGCAGCTGGTCCGGCGCGGTCAACGCCATTCGCCACCAGGCCGCCTGCCGGTTCTGGGCCGAATACTGCGGGGTCTCGCCCAGCGCCGTGAACTCCCGGAAATCCGCATCGGTCGCCTCAAGGTGCAGCGACGGTGCCACGCCCATCTGCTGGGTGAGCCACGCGTCGAGGCCCGCGCGCTGCTGGCCGGCGAGGGCCTGAATCTCCGCGAGCGTGGGCCCGAAGGTCGCCTGGATGAGGAAGCGGGCGGCGTCGTTGTCGGTCAGGACGGTGTCCGCCAGCACCGGCGGGGCCGCGGGCGCCGCGAACACGAGCCGGCTGCTCGATTGGAGGAACGCCCCCCGCAGCTCGCCGCCCGGATAGGCGCTGGAGTCGATGCTCACGAACACGCGGCCCTCCTTCAGGGCCTGCACGATCTGCGCCTTGGTGAAGCCCTCCGCCGCATCGACCACCCAGGTGAAGCCCGCCACCTGGCCGAGGGGCAGCTTGACGAGGTCCACGCCGACCTCGCCCGGGTTGCCCAGGCGCACGTAGGCCAGGGTCTGCGCCGCGCTCAGGCCGGAGAAATTCGCGCTCACCAGCGCCACGTTCTCATCCGCGCTCAGCTGGATGCTCGCCACGCCCGAGGCGGTGGAACCCGCCGCCGCCGCCGTGGTGCGCAGGGTGGTGCGGAACAGGGTCGGCTGGTTGAAGAACAGCGAGACGACCGCGCTGCGGTCCGCCGCCAGCTCGTAGCCGTTGCCCGCAACGAGCGTCAGGGTCAGGTCCTTGCTCACCGTGGCGCCCGCCGCCGCCGGCGCCGCCGCGATGCTCACGGTCGCGGACTCCGCGCCCGCGGGGATGGTCACGCTGGTCGGCACCGCGGTGTAGTCGGACCCCGCCACGGCTGAGCCGCTGAGGGAGAAGTTCACCGTCACCGCCTGGCTGGTGCTGCCGGTGCGGGAGATGCGGAAGGCCGCCGGGGGGGCTCCGCGGTTGTCGGTCGACGCGGTCGCCGCGACTACCGAGAAGACGCCGCCCGACTCCGGGGTCAGGTCGTACACCTCGACCAGCGCCACGCCTGAGGTGTTGGCGACGCCGCTGACCTGCACCGAATAGCTCTTGCCCGGGGGCAGATCGACCAGGAGAGCGGCGTCGCGCGAGCCGGCCGCGAACGGAAACGCGCCCGCCTCCCGGAAGGCTGCGGTCAGCGCCGCGGCGTTGCTGGTGCCCCAATCATCGTTCGCCGCCAGCTCCCGGTTGGTGCCGGACTCGATGACGCTGATCGCCGGGTTGGCGAGGGCGCCAGCCACGCCGAGCGGGGTGAGCGCCGGTCCTGCGGCGCGGGCGAGGATGCGCCGCGCGCCGCCGCCGGGGGCGACCGCGAGGCCCGAGATGAGCACGCCGGCGCCCGTGCCCACCTGGGCGCGGGTCGAGAGGTTGGTCAGGCGGGCGCGGCCGGTCACGTCGTAGACCTCGACCAGCGCGATGCCCGAGCGGTTGGCGACGTCACGCACGATCGCTGAGTAAGAGCCGGGGCCGAGGGTCGCGACCATGGCCGCGTCGCGGCTGCCGGCGGTCAGTGCGAAGGCGCCGACGCGCGCGAAGGCGTTCGCGCCGCCGATGGTGTCGGCCGTCCAATTGTCATTCCGCAGGAGAGCGGTGTTCGGGTTGCTCGCGGCGTACAGCTCGATCACCGGGTCCGGGAGCGCGCCCGCCACGCCGAAGCCGGTGAGGGCAGGGCCGACGGCGCGGATGAGGACGGTCTTGGTCTGGCCGGGGCCGACGGCGAAGCCGATGAAGGCGGCGTTGGCTCCGGTGCTGACCTGGGTGCGGGTCGAGAAATTGGCCATCCGCTGGTCGAATTCGGCGGCCCGCAGGCTGGGCGGGAGGGCGGCGGCGGTGCCGGCGGCGAGCAGGAGGAGCGAACGAACGGAGGCGGGCAGGCTTCGCATCATCGGGAGAAAGCGGGGAACGGCGGAGGGATTCCGCTTCCGGGCTGAGGCGGAGGCAAACGTGCGCAGGAGGAAACGCGAGCCTGGGTCGCTGCGCCGATCAATTTTTTACACGGTTTTTGCGCGCGGTCGCACCGCGCTCGACATCGCCGGGCGGCTGGCCTCCAGTAGAG
>JBEDEF010000201.1:0-3734 GCA_041175845.1 Verrucomicrobiota bacterium | reverse complement strand
CATCCGCAATGCGGAGGTGACCATTCCCGGCACCAACCTCACGACGTACACGGCCGATGACGGAACTTACACGCTGACCGGCGTACCCGCCGGCGAGATCACGCTGCAGGTCACGTACACGGGATACCAGACTGGCACGGAGCGCCTGACCGTGGGGAACGCGACCTCCGTCACACGCGATTTCGAACTCCGCCCTGCCTTGCCGGGAGCAGCCGCCGGGGCGGTGGTGCGGCTGGACCAGTTCGTCGTCTCCTCGGAGCGCGAAGGCAATGCCAAGGCCATCATGGAGCAGCGCGCGGCGCTCAACGTCAAAAGCGTGGTCGCCTCCGACAATTTCGGCGACGTGACCGGCGGCAACATCGGGGAGTTCATCAAGTACCTGCCCGGGGTTGTGATGGACTACGTGGACTCGGACGCCCGCACGGCCCGCATCGGCGGCCTCAGCCCGGTCTACACCGGCGTGAGTGTCGACGGGATGTCGATGGCCAGCGCGCCCTCGGCCAGCTTCGGCGGCACGTCGCGGCAGTTTGAATTCGAGCAAGCCTCCATCAACGGCATCGAATCCATCGAGATCAGCAAGACCACCACGGCGAGCATGGATGCGGACGCTCCCGCCGGACGCATCAACCTGCGCAGCCGGTCCGCCTTCGACCGCAAGAGCCGCGAAATCACGGCCACCCTCTCGCTGACCGGCAACGAATACTCGTGGGCGCTGGGCAAGACCCCGGGCCCCTACGATGGGGACGACTACAAGGTCCGCCCGGGCTTCGTCTTTTCCTACGCGGAGGCCTTCCAGGGTCGATTTGGCGTCCAGCTCAGCCTCGCCGGCAACACCGTCGGGACGGAACAGGCCGGCGTCACGCATACCTACGCACAGGTCGCCAACCGCGGCCCGGTAATCAACCAGATCGCCTTCCGCGATGCGCCGAAGCTCTCCAACCGGGCTTCCTTCACCCTCAACACCGACTACAAGCTCTCCCCCCGCCTGGCCGTGGGACTGCGCACCTCGGGCTCCCACTTCGACGACGGCACCAACCTCCGTCAGATCGCGTTCTTTGTGAACCCGGCACAGGTGACTCCGGAATCCACCGTCACCGCGTTCACCGCCCTGCCCACCACCAACGCCAACACGCGCGTCCAGTACACGACCAGCCGGCGCAACAAGGTGAACACGACCGTCACGTATGTGTCCAAGCTAGAGTACAAGCGCGAGGATCTGACCCTGACCTTGGGCGGGGGTTATTCGCGGTCGCGCACCTCTTACGAGCAGATGACGGAGGGCTATTTTCAGGCCGTTACCCACCGCCTGAGCCGGATGGGGTTCACGGCGAGCCGGAGCAGCCCGACCGCCACGGACTGGATGCTGGCGCAATCCGCGGGACTGCCGTGGAACGACGTCGCCCATTACAACCGGGCGGACGCCTTCACGAACAATGTCTCAGCAACGCCCCAGTCTGCGCGTCACCAGGTGTGGGTGGGCTACGTCGACTTCAAGCGGCCGCTGCATCTCGCGGGCCTGCCGGTGCAGATTCTGGGCGGACTGAAGAGCAAGCTCTCCGTCTATGATCTGGAGAAGAGCGGGGCCCTCCAATGGACCTACGTCGGAGCCGCCGGCGTGATGACCGATCCGGGCACGCGGCTGCCGGTGAGCGCACGGGTGCCCTACGACGCCCGCACCGGGGGCAATATCGTGTTCCTCAATATCCCGATGGCGGACCCCTACGAGACGTTCCGGCGCTTTCAGGCGAATCCCGGCCACTTCGTCCCGAACCTCCTGCAGAATCACATCAATGAGAACTACAGTGCGCGCTCCGTGAAGGAGCGGATCGACGCCGGTTACGTCGAGGGTAACGGCCGGCTCGGCTCCCTGCGGTTGAACCTTGGGGCCCGGGTCGAACGCACGACGACGATCGGCAAGACCATCGATCTCCTCCCGCCGGCGCAGGTCCGTGCCGCCGGCTACACGCCCAACACCACCGCCTTCATTGATCACCAGTACCGCTACGGACGTCGCGGCGAGAACGAGGGTGCCTACGAGAACCTGTTCCTGAGCGGGGGCGCCAAGTACGCCGTCACGCGGAACCTGCACCTGCAGCTCGCGGCCAGCCAGTCCATCGGCCGTCCCAGCTATGGCAACGTCGCCGGCGTCATCACCATCGACGAGGCGAACCAGACCATCCGGGTCCCCAACCCGGACTTGCGGCCGGAGACCTCCGACAAGTACTTCGCCAGCGTGCAGTATTACCTCGAGCCCGCGGGGACCCTCAGCGTCTCCGGCTTCCGGCTCGCCGTGCGGAACATGGGAACCGCCAACCAGCGGGTTAGCGCCGCGGAGGCGGGTTACGACGACGACCCCGAATACGCCGCCTTCACCTTCCTCCGCCCCGCCAACGCCGCCGGCACGATCGAGCTCGACGGCGTGGAGATCGAATACAGCCAGCAGCTCGTCTTCCTGCCGCGCGCGTTCCAAGGCCTGAGCGTCTTCGGCTCACTAACCCGCACCGCCGCGAGCGAGCGGCTCGAAAGCCATGTGCCCAAGTCGGCCAACGGCGGGCTCCGGTACGGCACCCAGCGCTGGAACGCCCAGCTCCGGTGCACCTGGCAGGCTCCGCGCTTCAATTCCGCCAGCGCCACCGAGGAGCTTTGGCAGTACGAGCGCATCATGTTCGATTTCAGCGGCGGCTACCGGTTCAATCGGACCTACGAGCTCACCGTTAGCGGCCGCAACATCCTGAACGAGCCGATCCGGACGTACTCCAACACGCCGGGACTGCTCCGGGCCTACAACCGCTACGGCGCCTCCTGGACCTTGGGCGTCCGGGGCCGCTGGTGAAGCCAGGAGCTAGTCCGTCCGGTATACCGGATTCGGCAACTTGAAGGAACGTTCGGCTACCCCTCCGGCCAAGTCGCTGGCCTGATCGCCCAAGTTCAGGATCACGCTCCAGCCCTCGGCCCGCAGCTCCGCCCGCACGGCGGCCTTGAACCCGGCGTTGGAGCGCTCGTCCCCGTCGGGCTGGCAAATCAGCCGCCCGTGCTCCGCGAGGCCGATTGTCTCCAAATTGCGCACGGTGGCCGCCCGCTCCCGCTCCCGCCGGGCGGTCAGAAATACGATCGACACCCCCCGCTCGGGCAACCCCCGCACGAGGCTCGCCACCGGGGCCAAAGCCGGAGCACGCGCCTCCTCGACCCAACGCGCCCACGCCACCGGCACATAGCCAAAATCCTGCGCCTCGAAGTACGGCCAATTTGACCAGAGCGTGTCGTCCAGATCGATCACGGCCGCGAGTCGCCCCCCGGCGGGCGCCCGACGCTCGACCCAGCCCGCAGCTTCCCGGCAAACGGCGGCAACCTCCGCGAGGTAGGCGCCGCTGCGATGGTACGCCCGCAGATCGGCCTTGAGGTCGGACAGGTTGCGCGGCTCCGTCGGACCCGCGGCGCAGCCGGCCAAAGTCAGGGCCAGAAGTCCGGCCGCCCACCCGCGGTGCCAGCTCACGGTCGCGCCTCGGCCGCCGCCATGCCCGGCGCGCCGAAGGCCCACAGGCGGCGCAGGGCGGGAAACGCCCGGGCCTGTTGAATGCCCGCCGCGTCCACCGCGGAATCCGTGAGGTTCAGCGCCTCGAGGTGCGGCAGACCCGCCAGCGCCGCCACGCCCTGACCCGTGACCCGGGTGCGGCTCAGGTCGAGGGAACGCAGGTTGGTCCAGCGCCCGACGGCCGAGAGACCCGCGTCGGTGA
>JBEDEF010000200.1:0-2506 GCA_041175845.1 Verrucomicrobiota bacterium | reverse complement strand
GGTCCCACACCGGCTGGCCGGGCGAAGTACCCATCAGGCCCCTCGGTAGGTACACGGCCGGCGGCCGCCGGAGACGGGAGATTTCGGCGGCGGTGAGGTGCCGGTCCCGTAGCTCGGGGTGCCATTTGAGGCTGTCGGGATGTCCGTGAAACGCCCCGCGCTCCACGTGGATTAGCACCGAAGTGGGTACCCACGCGCCCGCGCAATCGCTGATGAAGAGCTCGTCTGCGGGGCTCAACCCCACGCCAAGGGGCTGACGGAAGCCAGAGGCAAACGGCGTGAACCTGCCGTCCGGGGCGATTTGAAACGCCCAACCCTGAAACTCCGCCACGGAGCGGTGGCCATCCGGTACCGCTCCCGGACCCGACCATGGGAGATATTGCTCGGTTCGCAGCGGACCCCGGGTCCACGGCAACTCGACTCCGCGGCCGAACGAGCAGAGCCCTGAAGAGGCGTAGAAGGTGCCCGCTCGGTCTCGCACTAAACCGTAGGTGAACTCGTGGTAACTCCCCGTGACTCCCCAGTGGTCCGCCACGGTGGTGTGTTCCTCTGCGACCCCGTCCCCGTCGAGGTCGCGCAGTCGGGTGAGCTCGGGCCGCTGGATCACGAAGACATCCGACTCATCGGCGGCGACGACGCCAAACGGCTCGTGCAGACCGTGTGCCAACCGGCTCCAGCGCTCGCTGCCGGCATGGCGGATCCAGACTTCACCCCGCCGGTTCGTCACGACCAGACTGCCGCGCGGGGTGAAGGCGACGCCCGAGATCTCTGGAATCATCGTTCGCGGCAGGGCTACCGCCTCGACCCGATAAGGCGTGCGCCGCAGTAGGGGGAGACGAAAGTCCCGGTTCACGGCTGCCCCGGCGCCAAGCTCCAGGCGAAAGGTCGACTCCTCGTGATCCGGGGCGGTCGCCCACACGTCGTATGCGCCGGGCGGAAGGGAAACCTGAAAAGTACCGTCTATCCCAGCCCGTTGGATGACTTGGCTGTTTTCGCGCCCGGCGAGGGTCGCACCCTCGACACGGACCTGTGCGAGCCGAACGGGCGCGTTATTCTCGCTCACGATCCGACCCGAAAACCGCGCCGGGGCGGGGGCAGCCGCGAGGGCCAGGCCCGCGGTGAGCAGCGCGAGGCAGCCGAGCAGGACCCGCCTCATCGGACCACCTCCCCGTCCATGCGGAGCAACCGCACCGTGAACTCCCCGCCCGCTTCCGCGGTGAAACCGGCGTGCTCCCCCTCCCGGCGCGCGCCGGTCACCTCGATGCGGACCCCGGCTTGCGGCGCGAGCCGGAGCCAGAGGGGTTGCTGGCCCGGGCCCACCGTGAATTGGCGGATGAGGCCTCGGCCGTCCGGCCTCGCGGCCACGCGTTCCCGCACCAGCCGTCCAGCGACCTCATAATCGAACTCTGGCGCGCCCGCGCGCGTGGCGTGACCGCGGAAACGCCAGGTCGCGGCGGGCCCACCGGCTGCCGTCTGCCATACGGGCTCCGTCGACTCACGGTACCAGACGGGACCGTCGAGTCGCGCGGGCGCACCCTGCTTTGTCAGCCAGCGCGGCCGGAGATCCGCAAATTCGCCGGCCCAGAGAAAATTGATGCCCCCGCGCACGGGATCGAGATTAACTCCCACCCCCTCGGGAAAGGTGAGCGCGAACGACCCGGGATGCGCGTCGGGCATCACGGTGCGTTGCGCGGAAGGCGTCGCGCCGGGGACCAATCGCCCCGCCGCCCACCAGACGGCTTGAGTGACCAAACGTCTTACCGGGGCCTCGCGCAGCGACTCCGGGGTCACGGCAGCCAAGTGGACAAGCCGACGCGCCGCTCCCTTGCGTATCCACGCAAGCGGAGCGGTGGCTTCGCCCGCTGTCGCCTCCTGCAGCACGAAGGTATCCGCAGCGAAGCCGCTCCAGAGACGAAGCGGGAGGGGCGCCGCGGGCTCGGCGATGCCGCTCGTGATCGGGTGGCCGTACTCACTGAGCACCAAGGGCGCGTCGCCTAGTGCGAGCGTTTCGCCTGGTGTGGCACCCACGAGGGCGGAGAGCTCCGCTGTGCCACCGGGCCAGGAGTTGGGCTCGGCCGAAAGCAGCACGAGTGCTCCAGGGCGGGCGAGAAAGCGTGCCAACGCGGCGGCACTCGCGGAACGCAAAGTGCCTGGCCCGCGCAGCACCACGGCCACTTCGGCTTCCTCTTCGGATGCGACGAGTGCCAAGGGCGCGAGCGACGTGGTAAGCAGGCCGAATGTTTCCTGGTCTCCCGCCGCGTCACCGAGGAGCGCGACCCGCGGTCCGTCATGGTTCGGCTGAGCGGCGTAGCCGCGCGTGTTCCCCAGCCAGAAGAAGGCCGCCATCGTGCCGCAAGCGAGGCGCCAGCTGGCACCAGCGAGGAGGCGTTGCAGGCTGCGGGGACGCATCAGAAGGTGCTCAAGGCTGCGGCACAATCGGAGTGGCCCCAAGCACGAGGCGGCCGAAACGGTCCGGGGTGTGGAAGGAAGGTTTCGGGGTCAGGGC
>JBEDEF010000199.1:0-3581 GCA_041175845.1 Verrucomicrobiota bacterium | reverse complement strand
GCGCGTGATGGCCTTCGATATCCTCACTGGGGATCAGCTCTTCGTCGACCGGATGAGTTACCATTTTGTACCACCGGCGGTGGGCAGCGGCTTCGTTTTCCGAACCGGTAATATAGAGGGTTTGGCGCGTTCGTACGGGGATCAGTACTACATTAAGCGGCTGGTGGGCGTGCCGGGGGACACGCTGAAAATCAAAGGCTTCGAGCTGCAGCGCAACGGTTCGCCAATCACCGGGGCGGCCGTTTTTTCCGGAAATGCGCGGCAGGAGGGAAACCACGTGGGGTATCGCTATGAGGGACTGCTGCGAGCGGGGACTCAGGTGAAGGTCGGCCCCGCGGAGTACTTTGCGCTCGGGGATAACTCGGCGAATAGTCTGGATGGTCGGTACTGGGGCACCGTGCCGGCGCGAGATGTCGTTGGTCGGCCCATTTTGGTTTATTTCCCATTCACCCGTCACTGGGGAGCAGCGCAGTAAGGCGGCGCCCTCGCCGCCAGATCTAGCACAATCCATATTATGTTAAGCTGAGGTAGAGCGGCGGGCGGGTAGCCCACTTTCCAAATTGCCACCTTCGATGACTACCCGCACCGCGGATCCCCTCTTCTCCTGGCTAGATCACCGCGCGGCAGGAGTCCTGCTTCACCCCACCTCACTGCCCGGCGCTCAGGGGGTCGGAACCTTGGGCGAACCCATTCTGAACCTTCTGAGTTTCCTGCAGGCGGCAGGAATCCGTTATTGGCAAATGTGTCCGCTCGGACCAACGGGCTTCGGAGACTCCCCCTACCAGTGCTTCAGCTCCTTCGCTGGCAACCCTTACCTGATCGACGTCCTTCCACTGCGCGCGGCAGGCTGGCTCTCCGAGCAGGACATCGCGTCGCTCGGCGAACTGCCGGCGGGCTCCGTCGACTTCGGTGCGCTCTACCAGCGCAAGCTTCCGCTCCTGTTCAAGGCCTGGGAGCGTTGGCGCCAGCAGGCTCGACCACCGCTCCCCGGGGGTAGTTTCGACGCCTTCCGGAGTAAACACGCGGCTTGGCTGGAAGCCTTTGCGCTCTTCTCCGCCCTAAAGGAAGATCAAGGGGGAAAGCCGTGGTGGGAATGGCCCCAGGAACTTCGCTCCCACGCCAGCGCTCAGAGGCAGCCCGCGCGGATCCGGCTCGAACCGCGCACCGAGGCCCACTGCTTCCTCCAGTACGTTTTTTTCCACCAATGGAGTCGCGTACGCTCACAAGCTGCCGCCGCCGGCATCGAGATCATCGGCGACATTCCAATCTTCACCGCCCTCGATAGCGCGGACGTGTGGGCGAACCCCGAACTGTTCCAACTGGACCCGCGCACGTCGCGCCCAACCGCGGTTGCCGGCGTGCCGCCGGATTACTTCTCGGCCGATGGCCAGCTCTGGGGTAACCCCCTATACGACTGGCCCGCCCACGCTGCGACCGGATACGCCTGGTGGCTAGACCGCCTACGCGCCGCATTTGCGTTCACCGATGTGGTGCGCATTGATCACTTCCGCGGCTTCGAGGCCTACTGGTCCGTGCCCGCGGGTGCTGCCACTGCCCGTACGGGGCGCTGGATCTCGGGGCCTGGACTACCCTTTTTCGCCGCCGTGAAAGCCGCCCTTCCCGGGGCGCGCCTGATCGCAGAGGACCTAGGCCTGCTCACCCCCGAGACCACCGCGCTGCGAGAGGCCACGGGCCTGCCCGGCATGGCCGTCCTGCAGTTCGCCTTTGGCGCGGACGCCGCGAATCCCTACCTGCCGCACAACCTCCGCGCGAACTGCGTGATCTACCCTGGCACGCACGACAATGATACGGCGCTCGGCTGGTACCAGTCGGCCGAGGAGTCCGTTCGCGATCACGTACGACGTTATCTGAGGGTAAACGGGCGCGAGATCGGCTGGGATCTGATCCGTGCCGCGTACGCTTCGGTGGCCGGTCTCGCGGTGATCCCGCTGCAGGACCTGCTCAGCCTTGGAACAGAGGGGCGCTTAAACACCCCTGGTCAGGCGGCGGGCAACTGGGGATGGCGCTACCGGGCGGAGCAGCTTGATCGTCTGGAGCGCGACTCCGCGGGTTACCTGCGGGAGTTGGCCGAGCTTCACGGCCGGGTCCGCGTGGCAGCCGGTAAAGCCGTCCGAAAGTAGGCTGCGGACCCGCTCCGGAAACGCGCTCCTCGTCTGCGGGCTTGCGAGCGGCAAAGGTTGGTTCGACGCTGCGCCGAACTCTCCCCGCACATGCGCTGCTTCATCTTCACCCCATCCCTGCTGCTGGCCCTGTACACGTCCGTGCCCGCCTGGGCAGGCGACTGGCCCGGTTGGCGGGGCCCGACCGCGGACGGCCACGCCGCCTCGGGGCAGGTCGTTCCCCTGCAGTGGAGCGAGACCGACCGGGTCCGCTGGAAGACCCCCCTGCGTGGACGGGGCCACAGCTCACCCACCCTCGTGGGAGATCGCATCTACCTGACCACCGCGACCGCGGACGAGCAGGTGCTCCTGTGCCTCGACCGCGCGAGCGGCCGGGTGCTTTGGGAGACGGTCGTGCACCGCGGACAGGTCGATGCCGGCAATCACCGGCTCTCCAACCCCGCTGCCGGATCGGTAGCCTGGGATGGCGAGCGCCTGTTCGTCAATTTCCCGAACAGCAAAGGCATCCATACCTCCGCACTGACCCCGGAGGGCAAAATGCTCTGGCAGACGCGGGTCGCCGATTTCGTGATGCACCAGGGCTTCGGCTCCTCCCCGGTCGTTCACGGCGCCGCGGTGCTGGTGAGCGCGGATCACAGGGGTGGCGGGAGAGTGACGGCGCTCGATCGCGCGACGGGTAAGGCGATCTGGTCACAGGATCGGCCCAGGATCGCCAACTACACCAGCCCGGCCGTGCTGAACGCCGCGGGCAGGACCCAGGTGGTTTTGGGCGGCTGCAACCTCATCTCCGCGTTCGATCCTCAGTCTGGACGCAAGCTGTGGGAGATTGAGGGCGCGACCGAGGAGTGCGTCACCACCGCGGTGACCGACGGGCGGCGGGTATTCGTGAGCGGCGGGTATCCGCGCAACAACGTCACGGCGGTCGAGGCCGATGGCTCCGGGCGGATCGCCTGGCAGAACAATACCCGGGTCTATGTTCCTTCGATGCTGGTGCGGGAAGGGCACCTGTACGCGATGCTCGACGCCGGCCAGGTCGTCTGCTGGCGGGCGGACACCGGGGCGGAGCTCTGGCGCGAGAAGGTGGACCGCGATTTTTACGGCTCCCCGGTAATGCTGGGCAACCGCGTCTACGCGACCAACCTGCGCGGCGTGACCTTCGTCGTGGAGGTTACCCCGGCCGGCGCGAAGGTGCTGGCGCAAAACAAGGTGGGCGATGAAGCCCTCGCCTCGCCCGTGATCGCCGGCGGCCGGATCTACTTGCGGGCGGCGAAAACGGCCCAAGAGCGGCAGGACTACCTTTGGTGCATCGGTGACTAGGGGCAGCAGGACGAAAACGCCCCCCCTCCCTACCCTGCGCCAAACCCTTCCTCCGCAGAGCGCGAGGCGGTTTGGGCGCGGTGCAGCAGCCAGCCGAGGCCGGCCCCGAAACCGAGTCCGTGG
>JBEDEF010000198.1:0-3421 GCA_041175845.1 Verrucomicrobiota bacterium | reverse complement strand
AGCCACCGGCATTCCCCGGGCGAGGAAGCCTTGCAGCCACTCCTCCCGCCCGCCGCTGCCCACGATGATTAGCCCGCTAAGGCCGTGCTTCGCCAACGGGCGCAAAGCGTCGGCATCCTCCCGCCGCTGCTCGAACCCAGCCAGTACCAGCGTGTGATCCTCCCGGTGCGCCAGGCGCTGCAAGGCGCCGATGAGCGCGCCGAGGAACGGATCCTCAAAGTCGTACACCACCACCCCCAGGGTCCGACTCGGCACGCCCCGCAGGATCCGCGCCGTCGCGTTGGGCACGTAGCCGAGGTCCGCGGCCGTCTGGCGAATCGAGGCCACCGTGGCCGCGGCCGCCCCGATCGCCTCCGCCTTTCCGCCCAGCACCCGGGAAACCAACGTCACCGACACCCCCAGCCGGGAGGCGATGTGCTTTTGGGTGATCGGAGGCGTCACGGCAGGGAGGAGCGAGGGCGGGAGGCGACTGAACAGTCCTTTCCCGGTCAATCTCAATCGTGTGAGATAGGGTGAAAGCGGGCCCTCGGAGGGCGCGGGGCCTTGACCTGCGGATTCAGGGCGTTTCCAGCGCGAGCCAAGGGTCGCGGCTCCGGGTGCGGAAAGCCTGGAGGCGCGCGAGCAGGTCGCGCCTGACTGCGGCGTGCGCGGGTGACTCCGCCAGGTTCTCCGCCTCGTGGGGATCCCGGGTGAGATCGTAAAGCTCAATGCCCGGCCGGCGCAGAAACTGCGCGATCGGGCGGCGGCCGTACACCCCGGAGCCGCCGCGCTGGGCGCTGATCCAGGTGGGCGACTGGCGCAGATCCAGGGCCAGCGGGAAATCCTGGCCCGGGGCCAGATTGAGGATGAGCTTGTTGGTGCGGGTCCGCACGCTACGCATCGGGTAGTACATCGTGATCTCGTGCAGCGAGTGGGACCCGTACACCTCGTCCCAGCCCGGGAGCGGCAGGCCGTCGAGCCCGGCCACGAACGAGCGGCCGTCGAACTCCCCCGCGGGCGCGTCCACGCCGGCGAACGCCAGCATAGTCGGAGTGAGGTCGGCCCAGGAGACCAGCGCCTCCTGCACGCTGCCGGGGCGCCGGTGGCCGGGAGCGGCCACGATGAGGGGCAGGCGCACGCCCGGATCGTAGAGCGTGGTCTTCGCCCCGGGAAAGGCCACGCCGTTGTCCGACAGGTACACGACCAGCGTGCGCTCGAGCTGCCCGGACGCCCGCAGCAGCTCCATCAGGCGACCCACGCCCTGGTCCAACCGCGAGACGGCCTGATAGTACTCCGCCAACTCGGCGCGGCATTCCGGGGTGTCCGGCAGAAATGGCGGGACGATCACGGTCGCCGGGTCATAGCGCACCGCGGTCACCCCGGGGTAGCCCTCGGGGCGGTTGCCGAAGGGGTTCGGCGCCGGGTAGGTATCGAACGAAGGCCGCCCGTCGGGCAGCACCACGTTGCCGCGGTGCGGATCGTCGACCGCGAAATAGAGGAAGAACGGCCGCGGATCCTTCGCCGCAAGGAACGGGGCCGCCTGGTCGGCCATCTCCACGGGGCTGCGGCCGAGGCTCGCGGGATCATTGGCCGCCCGCCCGACAGCACGGTCTCGAAGGGATAAACGGACTCGGGGGCGACGTGAAACTTGCCGATCCGCGCCGTGCGGTAACCCGCCGCCGCGAGGCGACCCGGGAGGCTGCGCCCGCCGGCGAACGACTGGAAGCCGTGCGGCGGGTGCTGCAGGCCGTACATGCCGTTGCGGTGATTGTGCTGGCCGGTGAGGAGCACCGAGCGCGACGGGCTGCAGCTCGCCGTGGTGCCGAAGGCGTGCGTGTACCGGGTGCCCGCCGCGGCGAGGGCATCCAGATGCGGGGTGCGGATCACGGGATTGCCGTAGCAGCCCAGCGCGTCGGTGCCGTGGTCGTCGGCCACGATCAGAACGAGGTTCGGCCGCGGGGCGGGTGCCGCGGCGGCGAGCGCCGGAACCCAAAGCACCGCCAAGGCCACTCGCCGCCAACGCTCGGTCATCATCCCCGCATCCCGCCGCGGTTGACACCGGGGGGTCAAGCTCGCGGACCGCCAGCCTCCTGGATTCAGCGCCCGGTCAGCCGGCCCCGTTTTCGCGGCTGGTGGCAATCGTGTGGACGGCTTCCGTAACTCGTTGCCGGAAAATTGGAGGCGCGGGCCGGAATTGAACCGGCGCATAGAGGTTTTGCAGACCTCGGCCTTACCACTTGGCTACCGCGCCCTTCAGGGGACCAGAAAGGTTCACGGGCACGCTTGGCACCGCAAGCCGAAAGACGCCTGGCACCACGCCTCAGAACCGCAAGGCGGGGTTCGGATGACCGCAGCGCGGACAAGGCGTGCTCCCCTCGTTCCGGACGGCCCCGTACACCGCATCACAACGGGTGCAGTGATGCGCCGACGGCCGACGTCCGGAGGCCTGGCGGAGGTCCCGGCGCTCGTAGAAAAGCCAGAGCAAACCGAGAACTCCGAGGCCGACGCCGGAAACCACGGCGACCCCGGTGTAAAAGGAAAACATGGGGCGGGAGATAACGCGAGGCCCGCGACCGCGCGACGCAAAAAAGGCGCCAGGCCCGAAGGCCCGGCGCCCGGGAAACGAACGGAGTCGGGCTTTAGGCCTTCGCCTCGCCCGCGGCCGGGGCCGGGGCGTCCGCGGCGGGAGCAGCGGGTTCGGCCGGCGCACTCGCCTTGGCCTTGCCCTTACCCTTACCCTTCGCGGCGCGGCGACCGGAGGACTTCTTGTAGCCCGGATCATCCGCTTTCACGAACTCGATCAGGGCCATCTCGGCCGCGTCGCTGATGCGGCGGGCGCCCAGCTTGTAGATTCGGGTGTAGCCGCCCGGGCGCTGCCCGAACTGCTGCTGGACCTCATTGAAGAGCTTGGTGACCGCGTCCTCGTTGCGAATGTCCGCGAGGACGAGGCGGCGCAGGTGGATCGCGTCCTTCTTCTCCGCCTTGGCGGCGGCGTGCTTGGCCTTGGTGATGGCCTTCTCGATGAAGGGACGCAGGGCCTTGGCCTTGGTCAGGGTGGTCTCGATCCGGCCGTGCTCAATGAGCGAGGCCGCGAGGTTGGAGAGCATCGCCCGGCGATGCTCGCGGGTGACGCCCAGGGAGGCGTGGTGCTTGTTGTGACGCATGGTGGGTTGGGTTTAGCCCGCCTCCGATCGGCAATCCGGCCGCAGCGTGGGGCGGCGACGGACGGCGCGCAGGCGGGGAAAAGGGGACCGCGCCGGCCGCACCAAGGAGGGGCGGGCCGGCGCGGCGGGAGGGATCAGGCTTCCTTCTTCGCCTCGAGGAGGCGTTCGTCGAACTTCATTCCGAGCGAGAGCCCGAGGGCCTCGAGCTTCTCCTTGATCTCGTTGAGCGACTTCTTGCCGAAGTTGCGGTACTTGAGCATCTCCTGCTCCGTCTTCAT
>JBEDEF010000197.1:0-4421 GCA_041175845.1 Verrucomicrobiota bacterium | reverse complement strand
GGCGCGCACCGGCCAGCCGGCCGCGGCGCTGCCGCTGCTCGAGCGCGCCCTCCGGCTGCAACCGCGGTTCGCGCGCGCCGAGAACACCCAGGGCGTCGCGCTCGCCCTGCTCGGCCGCCGCGAGGAGGCCGCCGGCCATTTCCAGCGTGCGATCGAGCTGGAGCCGGACCTCGCCGAGGCCCACCACAACCTCGGGCTGACGCACGCGGAGTCTGGCCAGCTGGAGGCAGCGATCACCTGTTTCAGGCGCACGCTCCAGCTGCAGCCGCAACACGCCGGCGCGGAGCTGAATTGGGGCCTGGCCCTCGCGCTGCAGGATCGCCTCGGGGAAGCCCGCGCTCATTTCGAGCGCGCGCTGGAGCTCGAACCGGACTCAGCATCCGCCCGGCAGCTTTACGCCCGGGTCCTGCTGCGCGCCGGCGAGCTGGAGGCGGCCGCGGCCCATCTGCGCGCCGCCTTCGAGCTGGAGCCGAATCGGCCGGGCCTGCGGGAGGAATTGCAAGCGGCGCTCCTCCGCTTGGGCCGGCGCTAGACGAAGCCGCGGAGCCTTTCCCGGAGGAATGGTGGACGCTCGCGGACTCGAACCGCGGACCCCCTGCGTGTGAAGCAGGTGCTCTAACCAACTGAGCTAAGCGTCCAACGAAGAACCCGAGACCGTGGGAAGCGCACCATCGCGAGGCAATCCCAAATCCACCCGCCGCTCACGCCGCCCGCACCCGCACCGCCCGCCGCCGGCCCGGATGAACCTCCCGGCACAACGGGCAAACGGTGCCATCGCAACCCCGCGCGGTACAATACTCCCGGCCGTAAAAGATGATGCGCAAGTGCAGCGCGTTCCAATGCTCCCGCGGGAACAGCCGCTTCAGGTCGCGCTCAGTCTGCACCACGTTGCGCCCGCTGGTCAGCCCCCACCGCTGCGCCAGCCGGTGGATGTGGGTGTCCACCGGAAACGCCGGCACCCCGAAGGCCTGCGCCATCACGACGCTCGCCGTCTTGTGCCCCACGCCGGGCAGCGCCTCGAGCTCGGCAAAGGTCCGCGGCACTTCCCCCCCGTGCTGCTCGACCAAAATCCGGGACAACTCCGCGATGGCCCGCGCCTTCTGCGGCGATAGGCCGCAGGGCCGGATGAGCGCGCGGATCTCCGCGACCGGGACCCGCATCATTGCCGCCGGGGTGGCCGCCCGCGCAAAGAGTCCCGGGGTCACGGTGTTTACGCGGCGGTCGGTGCACTGGGCGGACAATAGCACCGCGAGCAGCAGGGTATAGGCGTCGCGGTGGTCCAACGGCACCGGGGTCTCCGGGTAAAGCTCGGCGAGGCGGCGGTCGATCAACGCGGCGCGTTCGGCGCGGGTCATTCGTCCACGACACCCCGGAGCCGCCAGAAAACAAGGTCGGAATCCCGGCGGCGCATGGCGGCGAGAACGCGGTTGCGAGACGGCTCCGGGCCCGTACGGTCCGCCGCACCATGGCCCTGCTGCGCGACCGCCTCGCTCCGACCGACACGTTTGCCCGCCGTCACCACGGCGAGGACGAGGCTGAGACGCGGGCCATGCTCGACCTGCTGGGCCAGCCCTCCCTCGAGGCCCTGGCCGACGCGGCGGTCCCGGCTGCCATCCGGCGCGGACCCCTCCAGTTGCCCGAACCCCTCGGCGAAGCGGCCGCGCTGTCCGCGCTGCGTAGCCTCGCCGAGGAGAATCGCGTGTGCCGCAGCCTGATCGGCCTCGGCTACTACGGCACCCACACGCCGGGCGTGATCCAACGCAACATCCTCGAAAATCCGGGCTGGTACACCGCCTACACCCCCTACCAAGCCGAGATTTCCCAGGGCCGCCTGGAGGCGCTGCTCAACTTCCAGACGCTGGTGTGCGACCTCACCGGACTCGAAATCGCCAACGCGTCGATGCTCGACGAGGGCACCGCCGCCGCCGAGGCGATGATGATGTGTCACCGGCTGAAGGAAGGCGACGGGGCCGCGCACCGCCGATTCTTCGTTTCCGCCAGCTGCCACCCGCAGACCATCGAACTCGTCCGCACCCGGGCCCAGCCCCTCGGCGTCGAGGTCGTCGTCGGCGACCACCGCACCTTCACCTGCGACGCGACCTGCTTCGGCGTCCTCGTGCAGTACCCGGACACCACCGGCTCGATCCACGACTTCGCCGACTGCTTCGCCGCCGCGCACGCCGCGGGCGCCTTCACCATCGTAGCCACGGACCTGCTCGCGCTGACCCTGCTGCGCCCGCCGGGTGAGTTCGGGGCCGACGTGGCCGTGGGCTCGGCCCAGCGCTTCGGCGTGCCCCCGGGCTTCGGCGGACCCCACGCCGGATTCCTCGCGACGAAGGACGCCTTCAAGCGCCAGATGCCCGGCCGGCTCGTCGGCGTCTCGCGGGACGCGCACGGTGACCCAGCGCTGCGACTGGCGCTCGGCACGCGCGAGCAGCACATCCGGCGGGACAAGGCGACGTCCAACATCTGCACCGCCCAGGTGCTACTCGCGGTGATGGCCTCGATGTATGCCGTGTACCATGGCCCTGAGGGCCTGCGGCGGATCGCGCGGCGGGTCCAGGGCCTGACTGACCTGCTTGCGGCCGGGTTGCGGGCGGCGGGGGCCAAGGTAAACGCGGAGCCGACCTTCGATACCCTCACGGTGAGCGGCATTGTGGCCGCGCGGGTGCACGCCGCGGCCGCCGCCGCGGGTTACAACCTGCGTCCGATCGACGACCGCACCGTGGGCCTCTCGCTCGACGAGACCTCGACGCTCGAGGAAGTGGCGCTGGTGCTGGGGTTCTTCGCCGAATCCGCCCGGCTCCCAGGCGAATTGGCCGCCGCGGATTACCCGGCGCCACATGCGCGGACTTCGGCCTTCCTGACTCACCCGACGTTCCAGCGCTACCACACCGAGCACGAGATGCTGCGCTACCTGCGGCGGCTGGAGGCGAAGGACCTCTCGCTCTGCCACGCCATGATTCCCCTGGGTTCGTGCACGATGAAGTTGAACGCCACCAGCGAGATGTTCCCCGTCTCGTGGCCGGCCTTCGCGCAACTGCACCCCTTTGCCCCGGCTGAGCAAACGCGTGGGTACCAACGCCTGTTCCGCGACCTGGAGACGTGGTTGGCGGAGTGCACGGGCTTCGCGGCGGTGTCGCTGCAGCCCAATGCCGGCTCCCAGGGCGAATATGCGGGCCTGCTCGTCATCCGGGCCTACCACCAGGCGCGGGGCGAAGGCCACCGCCATATCTGCCTGATCCCGACGAGTGCGCACGGCACCAACCCGGCCAGCGCCGTGATGTGCGGCTTCCGGGTGGTCCCGGTGGCCTGCGATGCGCAGGGCAACATCGACCTCGCAGACCTGAACGCGAAGGTGGCCCAGCACAGCCAGGAGCTGGCGGCGCTCATGGTCACGTACCCGTCGACCCACGGGGTGTTCGAGACGGCGATCCGCGACATCTGCGCCCTGATCCACGCGCACGGCGGCCAGGTCTACATGGATGGGGCCAACATGAATGCGCAGGTGGGCCTCACCTCGCCGGGGCACATCGGGGCGGACGTCTGCCACCTGAACCTGCACAAGACCTTTTGCATCCCGCACGGCGGCGGCGGGCCCGGGATGGGGCCGATCGGCGTGGCCGCGCACCTCGCGCCCTTCCTCCCCGGACACCCCCTGGCCACGGCGGCGGCGGGCGACGAGCGGAGGATCGGCCCCGTGTCGGCGGCGCCCCACGGCAGCGCGAGCATCCTCGTCATCTCGTGGATGTACATCCGGATGATGGGCGGGGTCGGCCTGACCACGGCGACCCGGCGGGCGATCCTCAATGCCAACTACATCGCCCGCCGCCTCGAGGGCCGGTTCCCGGTGCTTTACCGGGGCGCGGGGGGCCTGGTCGCCCACGAGTGCATCATCGACCTGCGGGGCTGGAAGAAGCACGGCCTCGAAGTGGAGGACGCCGCGAAGCGGCTGATGGACTACGGTTACCACGCGCCGACGATGTCATTCCCGGTGCCGGGCACGCTGATGATCGAGCCGACCGAGAGCGAATCGAAGGCGGAGCTGGACCGTTTCTGCGACGCCCTGATCGCGATCCACGGGGAGATGCAGGCGGTGGCCGAGGGCCGCGCGGATCCGGCGGACAATCCGTTGAAGCACGCCCCGCACACCGCGCGGGTGGTGTGCGCCGAGACGTGGACGCGGTCGTATTCGCGCGAGGTGGCGGCCTTCCCGGACCGGCACACGCGCGCGGCCAAGTTCTGGCCGGTGGTCGGGCGCGTCGACAACGTCTACGGCGACCGGAACCTCGTCTGCTCCTGCGTGGGCATGGCCGCGTACGCGGAAGCCTGAGCGGGGCCGACGACGAGCGGCCCCCAACCCCCATGAATCGCCGCCGCTACCTCCACCATACCACCGCCACCGCCCTCGCCTCCGCCCC
>JBEDEF010000196.1:0-6009 GCA_041175845.1 Verrucomicrobiota bacterium | reverse complement strand
CCCAAAGGACCACCGGCTCCGCGTTGGTGATGAAGTAGGCCCGGCCGCCCGGATCGCGCCCGGCCGCCGTCGCCCCGCGCCCCGCCGCCAAGGCCGCCTCGGCCAGGAGATGCGCATCCACCGCATTGTCCACGTGGACCATATCCACCCGGTTGCGGCCCGATCCGACGATCCGCAGCCGCCCCGCCCGCGCGCGCGCCAGCACCCGCGGCACCAGATGCGGATCCCCCTCGCCCCAGATCAGGTGCGGCCGGAGCGCCGTGGTGCGCAGCACCGGCCCATGCGCCGCGAGCACCAGCCGCTCCGCCGCCGCCTTGGTCAGGGGATAGGGACTCGGACACGCCGTCGTCAGCGGCAGGGACTCATCCGCCCCCGCCAGATCACGCCCGTTGTACACCACGCTCGGACTGCTGGTATAAACCAGCCGCTCTACCCTTTGCGCACGACACGCAGCGAGGAGCGCTTCCGTACCCTCGACATTGGTGCGGTGAAACTCCTCCGCGGGCCCCCACACGCCCACCCGCGCCGCGACGTGGAACACCGTCTCGACCCCGGCACAGGCGGCCGCCAACCCCGCCGCATCGTGCAAGGACGCCGTGACCAGCGGGATGCCCAAGGCGGCTAGCCCCGGATCGGGCCGCCGGGCCAGCACCCGAACCGGGCGTCCCGCGGCGTGCAGGCGCAGCACCAGCCGCCGCCCGAGAAAGCCGGTGCCGCCGGTGACCAGTACCGGACCCGTCGGCGAAGGGGGCAGGGGAATGGTCATCGTTTGGTCTGCCTCCCATCCTGGTCCAATGCTCCTCCATTCCGCCCGTGGTCCGATGCGGCCGGCGAATACCCCCGCGCCGTGGTCGCCCAGCGGGCTAGGGCCAGACGGTGAATCTTGGCGTTGTGGCGCACATCCACCGGGAAGCGCGGATGGAAGAAGAAGGTGCGGATCGCGGCCGTCACAGGGTGCGCAGCCGCCCACGTCCGCAGTTCCGTCGCCAGGGTCTCCGCTTCCGCCCCCGACAGCTGCGCCTCTACCACCAATGCCGGTTGCTGCGCCGGGCGCTCGCCGAGGCCAATAAGGGCACAACGGTTCACCCGGGGATGGAGGCGGAAGACCTGTTCGCAGGGCTCGGGAAAGAGCGTCCCGGCCGGCGTCTCCACGCGCTCCACCTGGCGGCCGCAGAACCACAGGCGGCCCGCGGCATCCAGATACCCGCAGTCCCCGAGGCGGTGCCAGGTGCGTTCGCCCGCCACGATCTTTGCCCGCGCAGTGGCTTCCGGCGCCGCGTCGTAGGCCTTAGTCACCACGGGGCCGGCGGCGATGATCTCCCCGATCTCCCCGGCCGGCCGGGGGGCCGCCACCGCGTCCGCGCCCACGGGGCCTTCCGCCGGGGCGATGATGCGCACCTCGATCCCGGGCAAAGGCCGACCGACGCACGCCCCGCGCCCCGACTCCGCGCCCAGCGTCGCGACTTCATCGTGGTCGATGGTGGTCAAGGGCAGGGCCTCGGTGGCGCCGTAGGGGCTCTGCAGGCGGCCGTGGGGCAGGAAGCGCGGCGCGGCTGCCCAGAGGTCCGCCGGCACCGCGGCGCCTGCACACAGGACCCGGCGGAGGCTGGGCAAGGTCACCTTCGCGTCCTCACAATGACGCGCGATGCGGCGCCAGAGGGTAGGGGAGCCAAAGGAGTTCGTCACCTGCTCCTGTTGGATCGCCTGGACGATGCGGGCGGGGTTGAAGGCAGCGGGGCGGCGCGGATCCAGCTCCGGGACGACGGTCGTCATCCCGAGGGCGGGATTGAACAGCGCGAAGATCGGGAGCAACGGCAGGTCGATTTCACCCGGGGTGATGCCGTAGGCCTGCCGGATCAGGTCCACCTGCGCCGCGAACATCCCGTGTTCGTAGCAGACGCCCTTGGGCGCGCCGGTGGAGCCGGACGTGAACAGAATGGCCGCCAGATCCTCCGGGCGGGCCTGCCACGCCGGCCGGGGCACCGAGGGCGCCACTCCGGGGCCGGTGAGCCGGGCCGTGAGCGAACCCCGCGCGAGGATGCGGGAGCCGACGGAGCGGAAGGCCCCCCTGAACAGGTGGCTGAGGAGCAGGGCCAGCGGGATCCCCACCACGCGCCGCGGTTGCGAGCGGGCGACGCAGGCGAGGAAGGCGGCGCGGCCCATCCCGGGGTCGATCACCACCGGGACCGCTCCCAGATGGAACAGGGCGAACACCGCCGCGATCAACGGCAAGCCGGGCGGCACCATCACCAGCGTGCGGTCCCCCGGGGCGGTGCCCGCTGCCTCCAACCGCGCCCGCCACGCGGCCACCTCGGCGCGCAGTTCGGCGAAGGAGAGCGTCAGGTAATCGATGTCGCCCGCGCGCGTGCTGCCCCGCGGCACCTTGAGCGCGGCGGCCTGCGGCCGGGCCTCCGCGGCCCGGTCCAGGTGTTGCACGATGTTCGCGCTGGGGGGCGTCATCCGGCCGTCGAGCCTGCGCGCGGGAGGTGACCGGGCAACATAAACGCTCGCCGTACTTTGTCGCTCAGATGTCACCCGCACGCTGCGGAAACGTAATAGTGCACCAGCACCGTGGGGAACGTGAAATCCCGCCGGCTACCCGCGCCTCTTCGGAGTGCCCTCTGCCTCACCGCCTCCGTCCTGACCCTCGCCGCCGGAGATACCGCCGGCTCCGCCGCGTGGCGCCTCCATGCCTCCCGCGCGGCGCAGGCCCTGGCCCAGGCCGGGCAGACGACCAGCGAACTGACCGGAGGCTCAGCGGAGGTCCCGGAGCTGCGGTTCAGCGAGTTCTTCAGCCAGGCGGCCGGGGATCGCGGCCTCGAGCTCTCCGCTCGCCTGCGCGCGCTGGACGGCCAGCGAATCCGCATCGCCGGCTTCATGACGCGGGAGCAACACCGGAGCGAGGGCGTGTTCCTCCTCACCCCGTGGCCGACTCAAGTTTCCAACGACGGCTTCTGCCTGATCGATGACCTGCCGCCGGCCACCCTGCACGTGCTGGCTCCGGGTCGCTCGGCCGGGGGGCGGATTCCGTACCGCCCGGGTCGGCTCATGCTGACGGGTATCCTCGAAATCGGCCACGCCGTTACCCCGGACGGGCGCAATTCCTTCGCGCGCCTTCGTTTGGAGGAGGATCCCGCCGCCCCGGCCTCCGCGTCCGCGTCCCCCTGACAGAACTTACTTTCCTCCGATGAACCAACCCAACCTGCCTGTCCTCCGGCGCCTGCTTGGCGGCGCCGCCGGGGTGTTGCTCGGTGGCCTTCCGGCCCTCGACGCGGCGCCCTCCATCTCCCGCCTGACGCCCCCGAGCGGCTTGTTCTCGTTCGGCGATCCCAATCCGCCGATCATCTCCCGCTTCATCCCCAACCAGCGGTTTGACCTGCAGGCGACGGTGCGCCCGGACGCCGGCCAAACGATCGTCGGGGTGGAATTTCTGGTCAACGGCTCCCCCGTCGGCGGCTCCGTCGCCCTTGCTCCGGCCACCGTCAGCGGCCTGCCGGCGGGTACCACGCTCGGCACGCGCCGCGCCTTCAGCGTGGCGACGCCCGGAACCCACCTGCTCACGGTCCGCGCCACCCAGAGTGACGGCGCGATCGTCACCGCCCAAGGGAATTTCGAGGTCGTGGCCCTACCGGGCGCCGCCAACCTCGCCAAGGCGCGCAACGTGATCTTCCTCATCGGCGACGGCATGGGCATCGCCCACCGCACGGCCGCCCGCATCATGCTGACCGGCGTTTCCCAGGGCAAGTCCCTCGCCCCGCTGGCGATGGACCAGTTTCCCGTCACCGGCCTGCTCCAGACGGCCTCCCTGAACTCCATCGTCACCGATTCGTCCCCGGGCGCCGCCATTTATGCGAACGGCAATAAGGCCAATAACAACCAGCAGGGGGTGTTCCCGGATGACACCACGGACAATTTCGACAATCCCCGCGTGGAACTCATCGGAGAGTACCTCGCGCGGACCATGGGCAAGTCCCTCGGCATCGTGACGACGTCCGATGTCTTTGATGCGACCCCCGGTGCCTTCGGCACCCACACCGCCAACCGCGGCGCGGGCACGGGCATCTGCGATCAGTATCTCGATGAGGCGGCGAGCCGGGGCGGACTGCGTGTCCTGCTCGGCGGTGGCCGCAAGTGGTTCCTGCCCAACACGACCCCTGGTTCGGCGCGCAGCACGGCCAACGACTACGTTCTGCCGGCAGAGCTCGCGACCGGTTGGGGCGTGCCCCGGGGTGCCTCCGATCCGGCGCGAGACCTCCTGGCGGATTTCCAGGCGGCGGGCTTCACCTACACGGCCAATGCCACCCAGCTCCGCGCCCTCCCGGCGAACACCGACCGCCTGCTCGGCCTCTACAGCCTCTCCAACATGAACGTGGCGCTCGACAAGATCGCCAAGCGGCGCGGCCAGAGCACGGTGGTCGACGACTATGGCTTCCCGGACCAGCCAATGCTGGACGAGATGACCTCGGCCGCGCTGCAAGTCCTCAGCCGCAATCCCAACGGCTTCGTTCTGATGGTCGAGGCCGCTTCCATCGACAAGCAGGCCCACAGCATGGACACCGAGCGCTGGATCCTCGACACGATCGAGTTCGATCGCGCGATCGAACGCGTCCGCCAGTTCGTCATCCGGAATCCGGATACCCTCGCCATCGTCACCGCCGACCACGAGTGCGCCGGGGTGAACATCATTGGCGCGACGACCGTGACCGACGCGAGCCTCCGGCAGCGGGCCGCCGCCAACGGTGGCGCGGCGCAGCTCCGCGACGGCGTGGTCGGTCTGTATGAGGCGGCTGGGTTCCCTTATTACAAGATCATGGAAGACGGATATCCGGAGAGCACGGACGTCGACCGCCGGATGCTGATCGGCTACGCCGGCAACTCGGACCGCAACGAGGACTGGCTGACCAATGCGCGGCCGCTCCGTGATTCCCAGCAGCCGTTCAACGGTCAGGCTCCGCTGAACACCTATCCGGCCGATCCGCTGGCCCGGGATACGGCCGGTGGATTCCGTATCACGGGCCAGGTTCCCGGATCGAGCGCGGTGCATACGGCCTCCGATATTCCCCTCTCCGCGATGGGAGCCGGGGCGGGCTTGTTCACGGGCAGCATGGACAATACCGAGGTTTTCTTCCGTGCGATGCAGGCCGTGCTGACCGGCGCGCCGATCGCCGTCGAGACGCCCGGCGTCGGCCAGCGCACCGCCAGCGACCGCCTGACCAACCTGTCGAGCCGCGCCTTCGTGGGCGGCAACGATGCTCAGTTGATCGGGGGCTTCGTGGTCACCGGCTCGCGCCCCCGCCAGTTGCTGATCCGCGCCGTCGGGCCGGGCCTGGCTGGGTTCGGCGTCACCAATGCCTTGGCCGATCCCCTCCTCACGGTGGTCAATGCGGCCGGCACGCCGGTGGCGGCGAATGATTCCTGGTCCACGGATGCCGGCGCAGCCGCGGTCCAGAACGCGATGGCGCAAGTTGGCGCCTTCGCCTTGGCGGTCGGGAGCCGCGATGCGGCCCTTGTGGCGACCCTTAGCCCGGGACAATACAGCGCGCGGGTGACGGGAGTGGGTGGCGCCACGGGAACCGCCCTGCTCGAGGTCTACGAGTTACCCTAATCTGCATCGTTCGAAAAACGGCGCCGCCTGCTTCGTCGGGCGGCGCCGCTGCTTTTCGGACGCCCGGACCGCTCCCTGCGGACGGCGGCGGGGCAATCGCGGATTGGAGGGCGCGACTTGCTGGGTTGGTGTAGCCGGGGCGCGTCGCCCCGGTCCGCACTAACGGTTCTGATGCGCCTCCTTCGCCGCCGGCAGAGCGGCCCCGCCTCAATAATCGTTGAACGTGAGCAGGCCCCAGAAGAGCGAGACCTTGCGGCCTGAGGGGCCGTTCTTGCCGATGAGCTTGGTGGTGTCGGTGTTCACCGTGGCCGGCGTGACCGGCTGGAAGGAATCCGAGGCCATCACGACCGCCCCGCCGAGGAGGTTCGTCTCCTTGCCGCCAGTGGCGGTGGTGCGGGTGGCGC
>JBEDEF010000195.1:0-3675 GCA_041175845.1 Verrucomicrobiota bacterium | reverse complement strand
GTACGTGATATTCGGCGTCCACGCGCGCATCTGGTGCGGGTCGAGACTCGTCTGCGCCCCGTCGACGGCGACGCAGGTGACCCGGGTGGATTGCCGCGCCACCGGATCGGGGGAGCGGGGGTCGGCGAGGTCATCGCGGAACGCCAGCCACAGGCTCGTGCAGGCGCCGGCGGAACCGCCCGCGAGGGCCACGCGCGTTGGGTCGAAGTTCCAGTCCTTGGCCTTGGTCCGGCAGAACTGCAGCGCCCGCGCGCAGTCCAGCATCGGCCCCTGCACCGGCGGCACGAGGCCGTCGGCGGTTGCATCGCGGATCGTGCGGTACTCGACGGAGGCCACGGAGATGCCGGCCTGCAGGGCCGGGAGGAGCATGTTGCGCACGACGGAACGGTCGCCGCCGTTCCAGCCGCCGCCGTGGATGTAGACGAGCAGGGGCGTCGGCCGGTCCGACTGGGCGCGCCAGAAATAGATCACCTGCATGCGGTGCGGACCGTAGGCCACGTTCTCATCGGGCGGGACCGGCAGCGGATACTTCAGTTTCTCCGGATCGCTGGCCGCGGGCGCCTTGGCCGCCGCCGCGGCAGGGGAGGGCGCCGCGGGAGCCGCCGCGCAGAGCGCGCCGGCCGTGAGCACGAACTTCAGGGTCAGGTGGAAGCGGGGCATGCGGTGGAGGCGTGGCGGGTCGCGGCGCGGCTCAGAAGGTGCCCCGCACCCCGAGCGTGAAGGGCCGGCCGAAGCGGCCGTGGTAGAACTCCCGGGCGTGCGCTGGCGTCTGCGGGCCGTAGGCGAACTCGTTCTGCAGGGCGTCGTTCACGTTGCGCACGTTGGCGTAGAGAGAGACGCGCGCGGTCAGGCGCAGGTCGAGGCTGAGGTCCAGCTGCACCCGGGGCTGCGGGAAACGGAAGGCGTCCGGCCCCATGTCCGGGTACGAGACGGCCTTCTGCTCGCCCCGGTAGTTCCACTTGGCGATCACGGTCGCCCGCCGCCAGGCCACGGTGAAACCCCAGTTGACCGACTCCGGCAGGAACCCGGTGAAGTCGGCCAGCGCATCACCCTCGAGCCGGAGCTTGGTGGCGTTGACGAACACGGTCACCGCGCGGCCCCAGGTGCCGAGGGGCTGTAGCGAATGCCGCAGGTTGACCTCGACGCCGCGGACGCGGGCCGCGCCGGCGTTGAACTTGGTCGTCACGCGCCAGCCGAGATAGCGGGCGTCGAGCCCGAGCCGCTCGAGGTCGGCGGCGGTGGCGTCCTTGACGTAGTTGCCGAAGAAGTCCCGCACTTCCTTGAGGAAGACGCCACCGCTCACCACGCCGCCCTGGTCGGTGTAGTACTCGGCGGAGAGGTCGAAATTGTCGGCGCTCCAGGGCTTGAGCCCGATGTTGCTCAGCGAGATCCGCCCGCGCGTTTCATCGGGGTCGGCGTTGAGGTCGTCGTCCTGGTTGACCGTGGTGTTCGGGATAATGTTGCTGAAGTTGGGCCGGCCGTAGGTGCGCGCGTAGGCCGCGCGGAGGAGGAGGCGCTCGGTGGCGTGGAAGTTGAGGTGGAGACTCGGGTAGAAGCCGTGATAGCTGCGCTCGGCGCGAGCGGCGCGTTCCCGATAGATGAGCGGTACTTCGGCGAGGGAACCGGCGGTCCCCGCCTCGGGCTTGCGGATGCGCGCGCCTGTCGGGGTGCGGGCGAAGGTGCCGTTTGCGTTGCGGACAAAAACCGCGTCCGGGTCCTGCAGCGGGCCGAAGCCAAGGTCGGTGGTGCGCTCGAACCGCACCCCGGCCACCGCGCTCACCCGGTGCCGGGGGCTGCGCGCCTCGGCCTGCAGGTAGCCGGCGGAAACGGTCTCCTCGATGTACTTCGACTGGAGGATATTGTTGCTCAGCGTCGTCCGCTCCCGGGCGAGCGTCTGACTAAACAGCGCGGGGTTGGCGACGAAGGCCTGCCAGACCTTGTGCGGGGACACCCAGGGCACGGGCGGCCGGTGCGCGAAGACGGCGAACTTGCGTTCCCCGTAGTAGACGTCGGCGAGGTACGGGGCGGCGGAGCGGTCACCGTTGATCCCGTTGTAGGTGTAGGTGCGGCCGTTGGTGCGCCGGTCGTCGTTGGTCTGCGCGCGGACCATGCCGCCAAGCTGCAGCGCCGCAGGGAAGGCGAGGAAGCCGAGTTGACGCCGCACGTCCAGACTGCCGCCGGTGATCGTGGCCCGCACGTCGGTGTTGGGCACGCCGGCGGCGGAGCTCAGGGTGTAGTTGCGGAGGTCGAAGGCGTCGACGGGCCGGTCCGCGTTGTCGAAGACCTCGAAGTCCGTGAGGTTGCCCTCGCGGATGCCCCGGTAGTTGAGCCGCACGGGCACGTTCAGGCCGACGGCGAGGCTGTTGAAGAAGCCGCGGGCGGTGTCGCGCCGCCAGGCCTTCGAGTTCGAGCGGCTGGCGGAAGCCTGCACGCGCCACACGCCGTCGTCGTAGCGGTAGCGGAGGTCGCCGGCGAGGTTCAGGCCGTAGTTGCGCGAGAAGCTGAAGGCCTGCGCGACCGAGCCGCGTCCCGTGGCGCCGAGCACCTCCTCGGCGGTGTAGGAGAGCGACTTTCCGCCGGTCACGGACGGGGTGCCGACATTGCCGAGGGTTGGGTTGAACTGGGAGTTGGTGCTGTTGTGGTCGTAGTAGGTGACCGAGGCTCCCAAGGAGAGCACGCCGTGGCGGTGCGGGCGCCAGTCGACCTTCACCGCGAGCGAGTCGCGTTCGTAGTCGCGGGAGACCTCCACGTTGCGGTGGCGCCACAGGTAGGGGTTCGCGGGGGTCGCGGTGGTCCCGGTCGCGCTGGCCCGATAGTCCGTGTACCAAGTCTCGGTCTCGAACGAGGTCACCGAATGCAGAGCATTGATGACCAGCCCGAGGTTGCGGGAAAGGGGCAGGGTGTAGTCGAGGCTCAGGTCAGGCCGGAGTTTCGAGGTGCGGCGGTTGTCCGGGGAGGGCGTTCGTCCGAAAGCGAAGGCCTGTTGGTTCGAAGAGACGCCGGCGCGATAGCGCAACTCGGCGCGGCTGCGTTCGAAGGCACTCTTCGAGATGAGGTTGATCGAGCCCGACATCGTGTCAGCCGGCGTCGAGGGCAGCGGCACCTTGGTGACCTCCACGCGGGAGATCCCGTTCACTGCCACGCGGGACGGGGAGAAGTCGCGTTCGCCCGCGGCGTTGGCGCCGGCCAGCTGCATGCCGTCGGCGGAGACGATCGTCATTCCGCTGGGGAAGCCGCGGATGAGTACACCCTCGGTCTCAAGGGCCCCGTAGGCGGCGGCCACACCGGGCAGGAAGCGCAGGAAGTCACCCACACTGCCGCCCAGCGGATCGCCGAGGGTTTCGGTGGAGATCACGTTCTTCAGGTTCGGGGCGAAGCGCTGCTCGTTGATCGCGATCGCCTCGCTGTCCGTTTCCCGCGTGGTGGCCACCCGGAAGGCGTCGAGCTGCACGGCCGCGGCGGGGTCGGGCCGCACGCGGGTGAGCACGAAGTCGCGCTCCGCCGTGCCCCCCGCGGGTACGACAATGGTCACCGCCTGCGGATCCAGGCCGGTATAGAAAACCTCCAGGGTGGCGCTGCCTGCGGGGAGGTCGGTGAGGCGATAGGTCCCGCTCTCATCGGTGAACGCCAGTGCAGAGGTCCCCCGCACGGTAACTCGGGCTCGCTGGAGGTAGG
>JBEDEF010000194.1:0-3619 GCA_041175845.1 Verrucomicrobiota bacterium | reverse complement strand
GGGTCACCTCCCGCGTATCGTGACGCCAGATCAGGCAGATGCGGGGGCCGTCGCGGAGCTGGACGGGCCGCGCGAACAGGTTGCGCAGGGTCGGATCGGCGGAGCCCGGCTTCCCGAGGGTCAGCTTGGTGAGCGACCCTTCCGTCAAGGCCGCGCGCAACAGCCCCAGAAAACGCTCACGCGGCGGGGAAACGGGCATCGGGCAGGCCGGGTTCAGGGCAGGAACTCGGTGGTCAGGGCAGCCGCAGCGGTTACCTTGCCGGGCTTAAGCAGCCCAAGTTCCTCCAGCTTGGCGATCTGCGCGGTGTAGCGCGCGGGGTCGAGACGACCCACCTTGGCCGGACCGCCATCGGCGTCGCGGCCGGTGACGAGCTTTTCCTGCAGGATCATCCGGCGGGAAAAGTCCATGAACGCGTCCGAGTTCTGGGCGTTTGCCTGTTTGAGGGCGGTGTGGGCGGGAGTGGGATCACCTTCCAGGTAGTCGCGCCAGCCGCGAATGTAAGCGCGGGTGAAGGCGCGCAGGTCCGTGGCGCGCTCGCGGGCAAAGCGCCGGTTCGTGATGAGAACGGCATAGCCGCGAAACCCGGCGTCCCAGGTCGAGAGGAACCGGGGCATCTTGCCGCCGGCCTGGGTGATGTGGAAGGGCTCCGCGATGTAATACCCCTGCTGGAGCGCCTCCTTGTTCCCGAGGAACGCGGCGCTCGAGAAATTCTGCGCCACCACGTTCACGGTGAGGCCGTACTTCCGCTTCAGGAACTCAAGGAACGGCCAGCCCGGCCGTGCGATGATCGTCTTGCCCTGGAGGTCCTCGAAGCGCCGGACCGGACTGTCGGCGTGGACGAGGATCCCCGAAGGATCGTCCTGGAAGACCGCCGCGAACTGCACCAGCGGAAGTCCCTCGGCCTGCTGGAGGAGGGTGCTGATGTCGTCTGCCTGACCCACATCGGCCTTGCCCGTCGCGACGGCCGGAACCACGTGCGCGCCGGGGCCGCCGGGGATCAGGACGACGTCCAGGCCCTCGTCGCGGAAATAGCCCTTGGCCTGGGCCTGATAGAAGCCGCCGTGCTCCGGCTCCGGCACCCAATCGAGCTGGACCGTGATGCGGGCGGGCTTTTCGGCGGCGATCAGGGTGCCGAGCAGGAGCGGAAGCCAGAGGACGAATTTCATAGTGTAGAGGGCATCCGCGGGGGGCGGAAAGGCAAGAGCGGGTCAGCGGTCGGACCGCTCGTAGGCGTCGTGCCACGAATGGAGCGCGGACCATGCGAGGGCGAGCACGGCGGCGTTGAGCACGAAGCCGAGGAGGCAGGTGGTGGCCGCGGTGGCGAAGAGGGCGGCGTACTTCGCCTGGCTCGCGAAGATCACCGCCTGGAAGCCCAGCCCGCCGCCGTCGCCGGCGGAGGAACCGGCATTCATCTCGGCCACCACGGCACCGATCGGCGAGATCGTCGCGGCGATGCGCAGGCCGGTGAAAAAGTAGGGCAGGGCGGCCGGGATCCGCAGCAGCAGCAGTTGCTGCCAGCGTCGCGCCCGGTACAGCTGGAAGAGTTCCACCAGGTTCCGGTCCGTCGCGATCAGCCCCTGCGTCGTGTTCACCACCAGGGGGAAGAAGGCGATGACGAAGGTCAGCAGCGCCACGCTGCGCAGGCCGGCGCCGACCCAGATGACGCAGATCGGCGCGAGGATCGGCAGGGGCGTCATCTGCAGGGCCATCAGGTACGGATAGAGGCAGTTCCGGATCGAGGCCGAGAGGGACAGCAGCAGCGACAGCCCGGCGCTGACGACGACCGCCAGCGAGAACCCGAGCAGCGCCCCCTGCGCGGTGTTCAGGGTCGCCCGCAGCAGCAGTTCCCGCTGTTCCCCCCACGCCGCCACCACGGCACCCGGGGAAGGGAGGAGGAAACGCAGATCATCCGACAGCGAGAGGTGAACGCCCTGCCAGACCCCGAGGAACAGGAGCCCGGTGGCGAGGGGCAGCAGCAGGCGGCGGGACGGGCGACGCATCGGAGGATCGGGTTCAGCCGACGGGCGAGACCGCGCGGAGCTGCCGCGAAACCTGCGCCACTAACTGGAGATAGTCGGGCTGGAGCCGGGTTTCCGCAGTGCGCGGGTGGGGGAGCGGGATAGTGACTTCCGCGTGCACGCGCCCCGGGTGAGCGGAAAGGATGAGGATGCGGTGAGAGAGGAAGACCGCCTCGGCGACCGAGTGGGTGACGAAGAACCCCGTCCAGCCACCCTCGTTTTGGAGCGCGAGCAGTTCCTCATTCAGACGTTCGCGCGTCATCTCATCGAGGGCGCCGAAGGGTTCGTCGAGGAGTAGGAGGCGGGGGGACAGCGAGAGGGCGCGGGCGAGTGAAACGCGCATCCGTTGGCCGCCCGAAAGCTGCCGCGGGTAGGCGTCGCCGCGTCCCCGTAGGCCCACGAGTTCCAGCAGACGGGTGGAGGTGGCCGTGCGCTCTTCCGCGGTAGCGCGACCCAGACGGAGGGGGACTTCGACGTTGGCGCGCACGCTCAGCCAGGGAAGGAGGGTGGCCTCCTGGAACACGAAGGCGACCGACGCGTCAGGATTCCCCGCGGGCCGGCCCTCGACCTGGAGGGTGCCGGCGGTGGCCGGAGTGAGCCCGGCGATCAGCCGAAGCAACGTCGATTTGCCGCAGCCGCTGGGGCCCAGCAGCGAGATCATTTCCCCGGGGTGGGCCCGCAGGGTGATGTCCTCGAGGACAGAAGGGCCGTCGCCAAAGCGCTTGGCGACCGCCTGCAATTCGACGACCGGGGAAAGGGACATCGCGCCGAGGAGGCAAAGGCCCGCGGGCGGTGTCGAGCGGGAAAAGCCCGCGTCACTCGTAGCGGAGGGCGTCGATCGGATCTAGCTGGGCGGCCTTGTAGGCCGGATAGAAGCCGGAGATGATGCCGACGAAGGCGCTGCCGGCCACGGAGATAAAGATCCAGGAGGTGGGCACGAGCACGGGCCACCCGTTGTAGGATGAAAGCGCCTGCGAGCCTCCCACGCCGACGGCCACCCCCGCGAGCCCGCCCAGGGAACTGAGCAGGATCGCCTCGATGAGGAATTGCGTGAGGACGTCCTTGCCGTGCGCGCCGATGGCGAGGCGGATGCCGATCTCGCGGGTGCGCTCCGTCACCGAGACAAGCATGATGTTCATGATCCCAATGCCGCCGACGATCAGGGAGACGCCGGCGATGCCTGCGAGCAGGCCGGTCATCGTCTTGGCCGTGGCGGTGGCGGCGGTCGCGAGTTCCTCCTGGGTGCGGACGGTAAAGTCGGGTTCGCGCCCGCGGCGGCGCTGGGTGAGCAGGTCCTCCACGGACTGCTTGACCTGGGCGACCTTGTCGGCGTCGGCCGCCTGGATGCGGATCATGCTGATCGAGGTGCGGCGGGAGACTCGCCGCATGTGGGACGTGTAAGGGATGAGCACCACGTCGTCCTCGTCGGAACCGAAGATGCTGAACCCCTTGGGCGTGAGGACGCCGAGGATGCGGAACGGCAGGTTGCGGATGCGCAGCGTCTGGCCGACCGGGTCCTCGTTGGGGAACATCTGGTCGGCGACCGTCTTGCCGATGACGCACACCTTGGCGAGGGACTTCACGTCCTGCTCCGTGAACA
>JBEDEF010000193.1:0-8858 GCA_041175845.1 Verrucomicrobiota bacterium | reverse complement strand
GGCCTCCGCGAATCGGATCAGATTCACACCAAAGCTGCGTCGTCCGTCTCGGATCGCAGCTGACGATCGCGGGAATGCGCCGACGGTGAGATCCAGCGCGGGCCAGAACGCGGTGGCATCGTGTTGCGCCAGGAGCCGCCGGCTGACCTTATCGGCTGCGGGATCAGCGCGCCTTGCGCATCAGGGTTCGTCCGGTGCGAGCGCGGCGACCGGGGGACCGGGGAAACGACGGCGGACCCCACCCCACCAGACGGCGCCGAGCAGCAGGGCAGCCCCGCCCGCGAGGGGGAGCGCGGCATCATTCGGGGGCTGGATGCCGACCCAGACTACGCCGATCCCGCCCGCTAGCGCGAGCAGCGCGAGCGCGCGGAAACGGCCGACGCCGAGGTCAAAGGGGCCCATCCGCCGCCAGCGCCCGCCGCAGGCGCGGAGGCCGGCGAGGATCGGCATCAGATAGGAGACGTAGATAAAAATGACCGCGCCGGCCGTGAGCGTGGAGTACACCGGGGTGTACAAGGTGCAGGCGAAGGCGAGGCCGGCGCCCAGCCACACTGCCGCCACCGGAGTTCCCCAACGCGGCGAAACCTGGCGGAGGGTCGGCGCAGCCGGCAGGCCACCGTCCCGCGCGAAGGCATAGATCATCCGTGAAGTGGAGGTGACGCAGGCGAGGCCGCAGCAATAATTCGCCGCGATGATCCCGATCCAGAGCGTAGTGGCGAGCGGGGTGGGGAGGGTGGAGGAGAGGAGCCAAGAGAAGACGTCCGCGCCCTTGGCGGCACCAGCCCCGAGATCCGGCAGCGCCAACACGAAGGCCGCGACCATCACCCAGCCGAAACCACCCGAGATCAGCACCGAGCGCACGATGCCCCGCGGCACGTTGTCCGCCGCCGCGTGCGTCTCCTCCGCGACGTGGGCCGAGGCATCGTACCCCGTGATCGTGTATAGCGGCCAAATGAGCGCGAGGGCCGCGAGGCGAGTCAGGGATTCCTCCGGAGGCCAAATCCCCCCACCGGCGGAGCCGCTGTAGTTGGCGAATCTTACCAGCCGGCCCCAGTCGAGCGCGGGCGTCGCCGCAAGCAGCGCCCCCGTCAGGAGCACCGCCACCACTAGGATGAGGACCCCGCTCAGGTCGGTGAGCCGCGTGACCAGCCGGATTCCGAAGTGGTTGCACGCGGCTTGAGACAGCGTGATGGCCGCAACGACCAAGGCCGGGACCCAGGTTCCCAGTGTCGCTGGGTCCACGCCGGCCAGCGGCGCCGCAAAGGCGAGCAACAGCTGGGTGGCGCCCACGTTGACCGACGCGGTCACGAAAACGAGGCCCAGCAGGTTGAACCACGCGGTTCCCCAACCCCAGCCGCGCCCGCCGAGCAGAGCGCTCCAGTGGTAAAGCCCGCCGGCCGTGGGAAACGCGGATGCGACCTGCGCCAGGCACAGCGCGAGGATCAGGCAGTACGCCACGCCGACCGGCCAGATTAAGCCGGCTGCCGCCCCGCCGACCGCTCCCAAGCCCAGCTGGAAAGAGGTGATTCCCCCCGCGAGGATGCAGATAATCGAGAAGGAGAGCGCGAAGTTGGAAAATCCGCTCAGCCGGCGGCGTAACTCCTGCGCGTAGCCCAGGCGCCGCAGCAGGGTTTCATCGGCGTCACCGCCGGTTGGTGGGACGCCGGGGGTGCGGTCGGGATACATTATGAGGAGGGGTAACCGCGGGTGCTCGATGCGAGCAATCCAATTTCCAGTGATCCGCGGGCTCGACAGAGCCGGCGCCGCCGCGCCAGCGTTCAGTCTATGCCCCGCACGAGCTTCCCGCGCCTCCTGCTCCTTTTCGCTGTCCCCGCCTTGCCTGCGGCCGTCTCGGCCGAGCACGATCTTGTGATTTACGGCGGTACCGCCGCCGCCGTGACCGCCGCGGTGCAGGCCCGGCAGATGGGCCGCACCGTCATCGTGGTGAGCCCCGACCGTCACCTGGGTGGCCTCACGAGCGGTGGCCTGGGCTGGACCGACACCGGCAACAAGGCGGTCATCGGCGGGCTCGCGCGAACTTTCTACCATCGCATCTGGCGGCACTACCAGACTGACGGCGCGTGGCGCTGGCAGTCGCGGTCCGAGTATGGCAACCGCGGCCAAGGTACGCCCGCGATCGACGGGGAGCAGCGGACGATGTGGATCTTCGAGCCGGGCGTGGCGGAGCGCGTGTTCGAAGATCTGGTACGCGAGCACGGCATCACGGTGGTCCGCGACGAGTGGCTGGAGCGGAAGAACGGCGTCGCCAAGGCGGGTGGGCGCATCACTGCCATCACGACCCTCAGTGGCCGCACCTATGCGGGGCGGATGTTCATCGATGCGACCTACGAGGGCGATCTGATGGCCGCGGCCGGGGTCTCGTATCACGTCGGGCGCGAGGCGAACCGGGTGTACGGCGAGGAGCATAACGGGGTGCAGACCGGAGTGCTGCACCACCGGCACCATTTCGGGGTCCTGCTGCCGCAGAAGGTCAGCCCGTACCGCATTCCCGGCGACCCGGCGAGCGGCCTGGTCGCGCGTGTCAGCGCCGAGCCGCCTGGGGTGTTTGGCGAGGGGGACCAGCGAGTGCAGGCCTACTGTTTCCGGATGTGCCTCACGGATCATCCGGAAAACCGCATCCCGTTCGCGCGTCCCGACGGATACGATCCTGCCCAGTACGAGCTCCTCGCCCGCGTCTACGCGGCCGGTTGGAAGGAGACCTTCGGCAAGTTTGACCCGATTCCGAACCGCAAGACCGACACCAACAATCACGGTCCGTTCAGCACCGATAACATCGGGATGAACTACGACTATCCGGAGGCGAGCTACGAGCGCCGCCGCGAGATCATCAGGGAGCACGAAAACTACCAGAAGGGTTGGCTGTACTTCATCACCACGGATCCGCGCGTGCCGTCGGACGTGCGGGAGCGGATGCGGCAGTTCGGTCTGGCGAAAGACGAATTCAAGGACAACGGCGGCTGGCCCCGCCAGATTTACGTGCGGGAAGCGCGCCGGATGATCGGCAGCTTTGTGATGACGGAAAACGAACTGCGGCAGCGGAAACCCACGCCGGACTCCGTCGGGATGGGCAGCTACACCATCGATTCCCATAACGTGCAGCGCTACATCACCCCGGAAGGTTACGTGCAGAACGAGGGCGACATCGGGGTGCCCCTCAAGGGGCCTTACGCGATCGCTTATGGCGCGTTGGTGCCCCGCCGCGGCCAGGCCGAGAACCTTCTGGTGCCGGTCTGCGTCTCAAGTTCCCACATCGCCTTCGGCTCCATCCGAATGGAGCCCGTCTTCATGATCCTTGGCCAGTCCGCCGCCACCGCGGCCGTGCTCGCCCTCGAGGGCGGCCTGGCCGTGCAGGACGTGCCTTACGCGCGCCTGCGGGAACGCCTGCTTCGCGACGGCCAGATCCTCGAGCACCGCGCGACGGCGGCCCCGTGAGCCTCCCGCTGTTCCTCGCGCTGGGCTCCGCGGCCTTGTTCGCGGTGGCCGCGCTCCTGGTCAAGCGCGCCTCCGAACTCGGGGCAGACGTGTGGCGGACCGCGTTCGTGGCCAACATGATGACCGTGGTGGTCTTCCAGCCGCTCTGGCTGCTGGGGGGCGAGTGGCAGCCCGACCTGTGGTGGCAGCCTGTCATCACCGCCCTTTGCTTCTCCGGCGGGCAGTTCCTCACGTTCCTGGCCTTCGAGACCGGCGATGTATCCGTCGCCGCGCCCGTGATGGGGATCAAGATCCTGCTGGTTACCCTGCTCGCAACCTGGTGGGCAGGGGAAGCCATGCGCTGGCAACTGTGGGTGGCGGCGTTGCTTGCGAGCGTGGGCGTGGCGGTGCTGAATGCCTCTGGGGCTGCCGGCCGCCCGCGGTTCCGGGTCGGACGTACTGTCCTCATCGCGTCGGCGGCGGCAGCAGCCTACGCGGTCTTCGATGTGCTTACCCAACTGTGGAGCCCGCGGTGGGGTCTCGGGCGATTCTTGCCCCTCACCGTCACTGGCGGTGGTTTGCTGGCTTTCTTTTACGTGCCGCGTTTCCGCGGCTCACTGGCGGAAATCCCGGGACCGACCTGGCGCTGGCTGCTCGCGGGCACCGCTGCGATGGGCGTGCAGTCGGTGGGTGTCACCGGCGTGATCGCCCACTGGGGTGGTGCGGCGCCCGTCAACGTCGTCTACGGCTCTCGCGGTCTCTGGAGCGTCCTTGCGGTGTGGGTGGCCGGCGCGTGGGTGGGCTCGCGGGAGCACTCCGCGGGGCCCACCGTGCTCCGGGCGCGGCTCGCGGGCGCCATCCTGATGCTGGGCGCGATCTCGCTCGTGCTCGGCTGAGCTCGCGGACCCGCGCGGCGCGCCCCGCCGTGTTCACGCTTGCCAGTCCGCGCCGGCGCAGGTGTGTTCCGGCCCGCTTTCACCGATGGCCGCGAACTACACCGAAGCGAGCATCAAGACGCTCTCCTCCCTCGAACACATCCGCCTGCGCCCAGGCATGTACATCGGCCGCCTCGGCAATGGCGCCCACGCCGAGGACGGAATCTACGTGCTGATCAAGGAGACGATCGATAACTGCATCGACGAGTTCACGATGGGCCACGGCCGCCGGATCGAGGTTGAGCTGCGCGAACGCTCGGTCCGCGTGCGCGACTTCGGGCGGGGTATCCCGCTCGGCAAGCTGGTCGACTGCGTCTCGATCATCAACACGGGCGCCAAGTACGACAGCGAGACCTTCCAGAAATCGGTCGGCCTAAACGGCGTCGGCCAGAAGGCGGTGAATGCCCTCTCGCTGGAATACCGCGCGCAAGCCTTCCGCGACGGCCAGAGCCGGTTGGTCGAGTTCGCCCAAGGGCGGCTGCGGCGGGACGGTAAAGTGATCAAATCGGAGGAGCGCAACGGCACGCTGATTGAGTTTACGCCCGACGAGGCGCTGTTCGGCCGCGACTTCCGCTTCCGGCCCGAGTTCATCGAAGACCTTCTCTGGAACTATGCTTTCCTCAACCGCGGGCTGACGCTCACCCTCAATGGCAAGGCCTTCAAGTCGGAGCACGGGCTGCGCGACCTGTTGCAGAAGAATCTGAGTGGCGAGCCGCTGTACCCGATCGTGCACCTCGAGGGCGAGGACATCGAGGTGGCGTTCACCCACGGCGCCCATTACGGGGAGGAATATTTCTCGTTCGTCAACGGCCAGCACACCACGATGGGCGGGACCCATTTAGCGGCCTTTCGCGAGGCGCTTGTCGACACGGTGCGCAACTTCTTCAAGAAGGATTACGACGCCGCCGACATCCGCCAGTCGATCGACGCCGCCATCGCGGTCCGGGTGATGGAGCCGGTGTTCGAGTCGCAGACTAAGACCAAGCTGGGCTCCACCCACGTGGGTCCCAACGGACCCTCGCTCAAGGATTTTGTTGGCAAGTTCATTCAGCAGTCCCTCGACGTCCATCTGCACAAGAACCGCGAGACAGCCGAGGCCCTGCGCTCGAAGATCGAGTCCAGCGAGCGCGAGCGGAAGGAGCTGGCCGGCATCCGCAACCTCGCCCGCGAGCGGGCCAAAAAGGCGTCGCTGCACAACCGAAAGCTCCGCGACTGTCGCCTGCACCTTGGGGATCGTAATGAGCGGGCGGAGCAAAGCACCCTCTTCATCGTGGAGGGTGATTCCGCCGCCGGGTCGCTCACCGCGACCCGCGACGTGCAGACCCAGGCGGTCTTCGCCCTGAAGGGGAAGCCGCTGAACACCTACGGGCTCTCCAAGAAGGTGATCTATGAGAACGAGGAGTTTCACCTGCTGCAGTCGGCCCTGAACATCGAAGATGGGCTCGAGGGCCTGCGCTACGGTCGGGTGGTGATCGCGACCGACGCCGACGTCGACGGCATGCACATCCGACTGCTGCTGATCTCGTTCTTCCTGCAGTTCTTCCCCGACCTCATTCGCAATGGCCGGCTCCACTTGCTGGAGACGCCCCTCTTCCGGGTGCGCAACAAGCGCCGTACGATCTACTGCTACAATGAGGCGGAGCGCGCGGCGGCGGTCGCCGAGCTCGGGGCCGGGCACGAGATTACCCGCTTCAAGGGCCTCGGCGAGATCTCGGCCGGCGAGTTCAAGGACTTCATCGGGGAAAATATCCGGCTGGAACCGGTCTCGCTCAACCACCTGCACAATAGCGATGAGCTGTTGTCGTTCTTCATGGGCAAGAACACGCCCGAACGGCAGGACTTCATCATCGGCAACCTCAAGGTGGAAAAGGATCTCGTGGCGGTCTGAGCCGCGGTTCTCCCTCGCCGCCGCCTACCTGGAGCCGCGGCGCCTTGACCTCGCCGCGCCGCGCGTGGCACCGTCCCGTTTTTCTCCCGTATGCCGAAAAAGCCGTCCGCCAAATCCGCCCCGGATCAGCCGGAACTGCCGCTGGGCAACGCGCCCGAGGCCGCGGCCGCCCTTCCTGCCTCCGCGCCCGCCGCGCCGGTGTCCTCGCGTGGCGCTTCGGCCCCGGAGGAGGCGCCGGCCCCGGCTGGTCCGCCGGCACGTCGCGGCGGCGACTCGGTGCAGACCGAGGATTCCCCCCTCGCCAATAGCTACCGCGGCTGGTTCCTCGACTACGCCAGCTACGTGATCCTCGACCGCGCGGTGCCCCACCTCGACGACGGACTAAAGCCGGTTCAGCGGCGGATCCTGCACACGCTGTGGGATATGGATGACGGCCGCTTCCACAAGGTGGCGAACGTCGTCGGCCGCACGATGTCCCTGCACCCGCACGGCGACGCCTCGATCGGTGCGGCGCTCGTCGCCATCGGGCAGCGGGCCTTTCTGATCGAGCCGCAGGGCAACTTCGGTAACGTCCTGACCGGCGACGACGCCGCGGCGCCCCGCTACATCGAGGCGCGACTCACCGCCCTGGCCCGGGAGGTGCTCTTCAATCCGAAGACCACCACCTGGCAGCTCAGCTACGACGGCCGCGCCAAGGAGCCGGTGACCCTGCCGGCCAAGTTCCCGCTCGTCCTGCTCGAGGGCGCCGAGGGCATCGCGGTGGGACTTTCCACGCGCATCCTGCCGCACAACTTCAACGATCTCTGCCGTGCGGCGATCAATCATCTGCAGGGAAAGACCTTCCGCATCTATCCCGACTTCCCCTCCGGCGGCCTGGCGGATTTCGCGGAGTACAACGACGGTGAGCGTGGCGGACGGGTGAAGGTGCGTGCGCGCATCGAGCAGCGGTCCAAGTACCTGCTCGCCATCACCGAGCTGCCTTACGGAACCACCACCGAGACGCTGATCGAGTCGATCCTGTCGGCCAACGCGAAGGGCAAGATCAAGATCAAGCATGTCGACGACAACACGGCCGACAAGGTGGAGATTCTAGTTCACTTGCCCCAGGGCTCCGATCCCGAGCAGGTGATCCAGCAGCTCTACGTGTTTACCGGCTGCCAGCAGAACCTCGCGCCGGCGGCCTGCGTCATCGTCACCGACCCCGCGACCGGCCTCGATCGGCCGGAATTCCTCGGCTGCCGCGAGCTGCTGCGGCGTTCCGTCGACCGCACCCGCGAACTGCTGCGGCGCGAGCTGCAGATCAAGCTCGGCGAACTGGAACAGCAGTGGCACTGGGATTCGCTGGAGCGCATCTTCATCGAGGAGCGCATCTACCGCCGGATCGAAAAGTCCCGCACTTGGGAAAGCGTGCTGGCGGAGATTCGCGAGGGCCTCGCGCCCTTCCTCAAGCAGCTCCGCCGGGAGGTCACCGAGGACGACATCACCCGTCTCACCGAGATCCGCATCAAGCGCATCTCCGCTTACAATCGTTTCCAGGCCGAAGAGCAGCTCAAGCGCATCGAGGAAGGTATCCGCGAGACCAAGGGCCACCTCCGCAATCTCACCGGGTTCACCATCGCGTGGTTCGAGATGCTGCAGGAGAAATACGGCAAGGGCCTCAAGCGCCGCACTGCCTACGACGAAATTGAGCAGATCGACGCGGCCGCGGTGGTCTCGGCCAACCAGCGTCTCTACGTCAACCGCGAGGACGGCTTCATCGGCCTCAATTGGCGGCAGCACGAGTTCGTCCAGGACTGCACCATCCTCGACAGTGTCCTGACGATCATGCGCGACGGTTCCCTCAAGGTTTCCAAGGCTGCCGACAAGGTTTTCATGGGGCGCGACATCATTCATTGCGCCGTGTTTCCAAAGGATGGCGACCCGCACTTCTACACGATGGTCTATCAGGACAAGGAGTCGGGGAAAGCCTACGCGAAGCGCTTCCAGATCGGCGGCCTCTCCCGCGACAAACTGTATCCGCTGGTGGCCAGCGAAGGGTCCAAAGTGGTCTTCCTCGACGTGAGCCGCACCGAGGCGGAAATGCCGCGGAAGCTCAAGGTGTTCATTGACGGTCGCAGCGGGGCACGGGTGCGCGAGTTCGACTTCGATGCTGGGGCGCTGCCGGTCAGCAGCCGCGGCGCCAAGGGACAGATCGTCTCGAAGTGGCCCGTGAAAGAGATCCGCCGCGCCGACCTGAAGCTCAGTTGAGCGGCTGGGGCATTTCAACCGGGGCCGCCCACGTTGACCGGTTCCTCCGCTTCAATTTTTCGCGAGTCGCCTGATTCCGGTGTCGCCTTCTCCGGGCCAAGCCGCACGCTGTCAGGCGTTAGAGCGGTTGGTTTGTCCGGCGATCCCCGCTTCGGGAAACCGGCCGCTCCCTTTTCCCCATGAACCCCTCCGTCGACCTCTCCCGTCGCCAATTCATCCGCGCCTCCGCCGCCGCTGGCGGAGCCTCCGCGCTCGCCGGCTGCAGCCATAGCCCGCAGCCGACCGCGATCGCGCCTGCCGCCGCCGCGGTTGCCGCGACGGCCGCTACGCCCCGCGCCTTGGGCGCCCAGTCCGGC
>JBEDEF010000192.1:0-8869 GCA_041175845.1 Verrucomicrobiota bacterium | reverse complement strand
GGCGGCCGGCGGCCGGTGGTGGAGGAGTTGGTCGCCCCGCCGCGTGCTTGTCAAAGGCGGGGCGCGTGCGACCAGGTGTTTTTTTCACCCGTGCGCGGCCAAACCTTTTCCTTGCTAGGGCCGTCGCCCGGGATTTCGCTCAGGCCCATTTTTTCCGATGAAAGTCCTCGTTGCCGACAAGATCTCACCCAAGGGAGTCGCCCTGCTGCGCCAGCAGCCGGGCTTCGAAGTGGTCGAGGCCTACGGCTCCTCTCCGGAAAAGGTCCTCGAGCTCGTCCGTGATGTCCAGGCGATCGCGGTGCGGTCGGAGACGAAGATCACCGCGGCGGTCTTTGCCGCTGCTCCCCTGCTCAAGGTCGTGGGACGCGCGGGGGTTGGCGTGGACAATGTCGATGTCGAGGCGGCGACCCAGCACGGCGTGGTCGTCATGAATACCCCCGCCGGCAACACGATCGCGACCGCCGAGCTCACCTTCACCCACCTCCTTTGCGGTGCCCGCCCCGTGCCGCAGGCGGCCGCGTCGATGCGGGCCGGGCAATGGGACCGGAAGTCGTTTTCCGGCATCGAACTCTTCCGCAAGACCCTCGGTATCGTCGGCCTCGGCCGCATCGGGGGCGAGGTTGCCAAGCGGGCTCAGGCCTTCGGCATGCGCGTCCTCGCGTTCGACCCTTACTTGGCCCCCAGTCGCGCCAAGGCGATGCAAGTGGAGGGTGTGACGCTCGACGAGCTGCTGCGCCAGGCGGACTACATCACGGTGCACATGCCGCTCACCGAGGACACAAAGTACATGATCGACGAGGCGGCCTTCGCCAAGTGCCGCAAGGGCGTGCGGATCTTCAATTGCGCTCGCGGTGGGATCATCAAGGAGAGCGCCCTGCTCGCGGCCCTCAAGAGCGGCCAGGTGGCCGCCGCCGGCCTCGACGTCTTCGAGGACGAGCCCCTGGCCAAGGACAGCGAGTTCCGCACCCTCCCGAACGTCACCCTCACCCCGCACCTCGGCGCCTCCACCGCCGAGGCCCAGGAGTCCGTCGGCATCGAGATCGCCGAGCAGATCGCGGACGTGCTCAACGGCGGCATCATCCGCAACGCGGTCAACATGCCGTCGATGGATGCCAACGCGGTGAAGGTCCTCGGACCCTACCTCGACCTCGGCGCGAAGCTTGGCACCTTGGTGCAGCAGATCGGCTCCGCGCAGATCGCCACCCTCCGCATCACCTACTGGGGGAAGATCGTCGACCTCGACGTCAATGCGGTCACCCGCTCGATCCAGCGCGGCTTTCTGCGCCGGATCAGCGGCGAGTCCGTCAACTTCGTCAATGCCCCCTCCACCCTGGAACGCCTCGGGGTCCGCGCGGAGGTGGTCAAGTCGACCGATGATTCCGGTTACACCGATCTCATCAAGGTCGAGGCGTTGGCCGGGGACGGCACCGTCTCGTCCGCGTCGGGCACGCTGATCGGCAAGGGCAATCAGCCCCGGATCATCGAGATCAACGGCCGCGAGGTCGAGGTGGTGGCCGACGGCAAGCTGCTCGTCCTGGAAAACCTCGACGTACCTGGGATGGTCGGCCAAGTCGGGACGATCCTGGGCGAAGACCGGGTGAACATCGCGGACATGTCGCTCTCGCGGCTGACCCCGGGCGGCACCGCCTACATGGTGGTGCGTGTCGACCACGAGCCGAGCGAGGCCGCCCGCAAGGTCATTAAGGGCCACGCGTCGATCAAGATGGCGAAGTTCGTCCAGCTCTGATCCTCCGTTTGCCGTGAGCACGTTGCCCTACCTCGCTGCCGGCGCCGGCTACCTGCTGGGGGCGCTGCCGTTCGCGTACTTGGTGGCGCGGGCAAAGGGGGTGGATATCTTCAAGGTGGGCAGCGGGAACGCCGGCGCCACCAATGTGCGGCGGGTGCTTGGTCCTGGACCGGGCAGTCTGGTGCTCTTCCTTGATGCGGCTAAGGGTGCGCTCGCCGCGGGTTGGCCCCTGTTGCCCGTCGTGGCCGGAGGCGAGGCCGCGGCGCTCAGCGGGCTCGTCGGCGCCCTGCTCGGGCACAGCTTCTCCTGTTTCACCGGCTTCCGCGGGGGAAAGTCCGTCGCCACCGCCGCCGGCGGTTTTGCGGTGCTGTTCCCCGCCGGGGCCGCCTGCGCGCTGGTCGTCTTCGGCCTGACGCTCGCCCTTTTCCGCTACGTCGCGCTTTCCTCGATGCTTGGCGCCGTCGCCCTGGCCGGCTCCTCGGTCGTGCTGGGGCGCTCCGCCCTCGTGATCGGCGTCACCTGTGGGGCTGCCGGCTTCGTGATCCTCCGGCACCGGGCCAATATTTCCCGGTTGCTCGCAGGCACCGAAGCCCGCCTCGGGGGCAAGCCCCCGCCGCCCTCGGCCTCCTCCTCCGCATGAGCGTCCCCGTCCTCAACATCGGCATCTGCGGCTTCGGCACCGTCGGCCAGGGCGTCTGGCAACACCTCTCCGCCAACCGTGCGCGACTCGAGGCCCGGCTGGGCGTCCGACTCCACCTGGCCCGCGCTGCCGTCCGCGACCTCGGGCGGGCCCGTGACGTTCGCCTCCCGCGCCGGCTGCTTACCACCGACCCGCTCGCCCTCGCCCGCGATCCCGCGATCCACATCGTGTGCGAGCTGATGGGCGGCACCACCATCGCCCGCCAGGTGACCCTCACGGCCCTGCGCCTGGGGAAGGTCGTGGTCTCCGCCAATAAGGCGCTGATCTGCGAGCACGGCGCGGAGATCATGGCCGCGGCCCGCCGCCACGGCGGCCACTTCTTCTTCGAGGCCTCGGTCGCCGGCGGCATCCCGATCATCAAGGCCCTGCGCGAGGGCCTCGTCGCCAATCGGTTTCCGCGGATCTACGGGATCCTCAACGGGACCTGCAACTACATCCTCTCCCGCATGCGGGAGCAGGGCGCGCCTTACGCCGAGGTCCTCGCCGAGGCCAAGCGGTTGGGGTACGCCGAAGCTGACGAATCCCTCGACGTCGACGGCTGGGACACCGCCCACAAGGCCGCCGTGCTCGCCTGGCTGGCTCACGGCGTCTGGGTCCGCACCGACCAGATGGTCGTCGAGGGGATCTCACGCCTCACCCCGGCCGACCTCCGCAACGCCGCCACCCTCGGCTACGGCGTCAAGCTGCTCGCCGTCATCACCCGTGACTTCCGGCGGGAGGAATTGTCCGTGCGTGTGCACCCGACGCTGCTCCCGGCCGGCGACGTGATCGCCAACGTCAATGGCGTCTTCAATGCGATCTCCGTCACGGGGGACGTCGTCGGTACCACCCTCTACAGCGGCCGCGGCGCGGGGCGAGATGCCACCGCGAGTGCCGTCATTAGCGACATCGCCGACGCCGCCGCGCTGCTCCGCCACGGCAAGGGAGCCCACCTGCTGGGGGAAGATCCGGTCGCGCCCTCCCGCTGCCGCCTCACCCCGCCCGAGCGCATCCGCGGCCGTTTCTACGTTCGCCTCACCGTCCGCGATCAGCCGGGCGTGTTGGCGCGGGTCGCCGCCGCGATGGCCCGCCACCAGGTGAGCATCGCCACCGTGATCCAGGGACCGGCGGAGCGCGCCCGCGCGGCCTCGCTCGTCCTCACCACGCACGAGAGCGACGAGCGCGCTCTCGCCCGCACGCTGCGCCGCCTCCAGGCGCTGCCCGCCGTCTTGGAGGAGCCGGTCCTCCTTCGCATCGGCGACTTCGGCGCCTGATTCTTCCCTCCGTTCATGGCTCGCATCGTCCAGAAATATGGCGGCACCTCCGTGGGTGACGTCGACCGCATCAAGAACGTCGCCGCCCGCATCAAGGCCGCCCGCGACGCCGGCAACGAGCTGGTGGTGGTCGTCTCCGCGCGCGCCGGCGTTACCAACGAGCTCATTGCTCGCGCCAAGGCCCTTTGCGCCCTGCCGAGCGAGCGCGAACTCGACCAGTTGCTCGCCATTGGCGAGCAGGAGACCATCGCCCTCACCGCGATGGCCCTCCACGGGATCGGCGTCCGCGCCGTCAGTTACACTGGCGCCCAGGCCGGCATCTTCACTGATAAGGTCCACACCAAGGCGAAGATTCGCACGATCAATGCCGCCCCGCTCGAGAAGGATCTCGCCGACGGCAATGTCATCATCGTCGCCGGCTTCCAAGGCATCAACGACGACGGCCAGGTGACCACCCTCGGCCGGGGCGGTTCAGACCTCACTGCCATCGCGCTCGCCGCCGCCATCCAGGCCGACAAGTGCGAGATCTACACCGACGTCGACGGGGTTTACACCGCTGACCCCCGGGTGGTTCCCGCCGCCCGCAAGCTGCCGGAGATCAGTTACGACGAGATGCTCGAGCTGGCCTCGCTCGGCTCCAAGGTGATGCAGACCCGCTCGGTCGAGTTTGCCGCCAAGTACGGCGTCGTGTTCGAGGTCCGCTCCTCCTTTAACCAAAACCCAGGTACCATCGTGAAACAGGAAGTCGCCTACATGGAGAAGGTCGTGGTCCGCGGCGTCGCCGTCGACAAAGACCAGGCCAAGGTCGTCGTCAGCAGCATCGCCGACAAGCCCGGCACCGCCGCCCGCGTCTTCCGCGCGCTGGCCGAGGCCAACATCAACGTCGACATGATCGTGCAGAACGTCGGCCGCGGCGGGCTCGCGAACCTGTCGTTCACGGTTCCGCTTTCCGAGAAGGATCGTGCTGTCGCCGCGCTCGCCCCCGCCCTCCGCGAGACCGGCGGGGAGGTCGCCTTCGACGAGCGCATCGCCAAGCTCTCGGTGGTCGGCGTTGGGATGCGCACCCACAGCGGGGTCGCCGCCACGCTCTTCGAAGCGCTCGCCCGCGCCGGCAGCAACCTCGAGCTGATCAGCACCTCGGAAATCAAGATCTCCGTTGTCATCGCCAAGGACCGCGCCGACGAGGCCGCGCGCGCCGCGCACGCCGCCTTCGGCCTCGACGCCGGCGCCTGAGGGCTCGTTCGATGCGGTTCCTGAGCACCCGCGGGCAGACCCCGCCGCTCGGCTTCAGCGACGCCGTCGCCACCGGCCTCGCACCCGACGGGGGACTTTACCTGCCCGAGTCGCTCCCGGACCTCTCCGGCGACCTCCCGCGGCTCGCCGCCCTCGACTACCCCGGGCTCTGCGCGGATTTCCTCGCCCGCTTCGCCACCGACCTCCCGCCCGACACGCTCCGCGCCCTGGTCGCCGCGAGCTACCCGCGCTTTACCCATCCGGACATCGCACCGCTGCGGACGCTCCGGCCCGGGTTGCACGTGCTTGAGCTGTTTCATGGGCCGACGTTGGCCTTCAAGGACTTTGCGCTCCAATGGTTGGGAGAGCTCTATGGCCACCAGTGCCGCGTCCGCGGTGAGGCGATCAACGTCCTTGGCGCCACTTCCGGCGACACCGGCGCCGCTGCCATCCATGGCCTCCTCGGCCGCCCCGGCACCGCCATCTTCATCCTCTATCCCTACGGGCGCGTCTCCCCGCTGCAGGAGCGTCAGATGGCCTGCACCGGCGCTGCCAATGTCCACGCGTTGGCGGTCGATGGGACCTTCGACGACGCCCAGACTGCGCTGAAGGAGATCTTCGCCGATCAGGACTTCCGGGTCCGGCATCGGCTGTCGGCGGTGAACTCGATCAACCTGGCGCGGATCCTCGCCCAGTGCGTCTACTACCTCTGGGCCTGGTTGCGGCTGCCGCCGGCCGAGCGTGCCACCGCGGAGTTCGTCGTGCCCACGGGCAACTTCGGCAACGTCTTTGCCGGCTGGCTGCTCCGTCGGATGGGCGTGCCCCTCGCCGGCTTTCGCGTGGCCACCAACCAGAACGACATCCTCCACCGGCTCTTCACCACCGGGGAGTACCGACTCGGCCCCGTGCAGCCCAGCCTCGCCCCCTCGATGGACATCCAGGTCGCTTCGAACTTCGAGCGCTTCCTGTACTACGCCGTCGACCAAAATCCGGCCCGGGTGCGCGAGGTGATGGCCACCTTCCGCCGTGACGGTGCCGTGCGTCTCCCCGGGTTTCGCGCCGACGGCCTCCGCGCCTCCCGCGCCACCGATGCCGAGATCCCCGGACTGATCGCCCGGGTCCACCGCGAATTCGGCTACGTCGTCGATCCGCACACCGCCTGCGGCTTCCAGGACCTCGCCGCCGACCGGCCCAGCGTCGTCCTAGCTACGGCCAGCCCGGCGAAGTTCCCCGACACGCTCCGCACCGCGATTGGCCTCGAGCCCGTCCACCCGAGCCTCGAGGCGTTGAAGTCCCGGCCGATCGTCCGCCACCGGTTGCCCGCCGAGGTGGGTGCAATCCGCGACTACGTCCGCACCCACGCGGTCCGCTGAAGGCGGGAAACGGGTTGCCATCCCGCGCGCCGGGGGTTGCGTCTTTCCCGATGTCCGCCGTCGCCGCCGCGCCCGCCCCCCGTCTTCGCCAGCCCGACCCGGGCGGCCATTTTGGCCGCTATGGCGGCGTCTTCGTCCCGGAGACGCTGATGACCGCGCTGCAGGACTTGGGCGCAGCCTACGCGGTGGCCCGCGAGGACCCCGCCTTTCAGCGCGAGCTGCGCCACCACCTGAAGGAGTTTGCCGGCCGGCCCACCGAGCTCTACTTCGCCGAGCGCTTGACGGCCCACTGCGGTGGAGCGCGGATTTACCTCAAGCGCGAGGACCTGCTCCACACCGGCGCCCACAAGATCAACAACGCCTTGGGCCAGGCTCTGCTCGCCCGCCGGATGGGCAAGCAGCGCATCATCGCCGAGACCGGCGCCGGCCAGCACGGCGTCGCCACCGCCGCCGTCTGCGCCAAGTTCGGCCTCGCCTGCGTCGTCTACATGGGCGCCGTCGATATGGAGCGTCAGGCGCTGAACGTCTTTCGGATGCGCCTGATGGGCGCCGAGGTCCGCGGCGTGGAGGCCGGCCAGAAGACGCTCAAGGAGGCGATCAACGAGGCGATGCGCGACTGGGTGACCAACGTCCGCGGCACGCACTACATCCTCGGCTCGGCCCTCGGATCGCATCCGTACCCGATGATGGTGCGGGATTTTCATCGGGTGATCGGGCAGGAGACGCGTGAGCAGATCCTGGCCCGTGAGGGCCGGCTGCCGGACGAGATGATCGCGTGCGTCGGCGGCGGCTCCAACGCGATGGGCTTCTTCTTTGAGTTTCTCGACGAGCCCGGCGTGCGTTTGGTCGGCGTGGAGGCTGGGGGACGCGGGATCCGCCGGGGTGACCACGCGGCCCGGTTCGAGGGGGGGAAACTCGGCGTTCTCCAGGGCTGCAAGACCTTCATTCTCCAGAACGACGATGGGCAAATCGAGCTGACGCACTCCGTCAGCGCGGGCCTCGACTACGCCGCGATCGGGCCCGAGCACGCGTTCTACCGCGAACAGGGCCGCATCGAGTTCGCCCACGCCGGCGACGACGAGGTGATGGAGGTTTTTCAGCTCTGCTCGCGCTTGGAGGGCATCATCCCCGCCCTTGAGAGCACCCACGCGCTCGTCCACGGCCTCAAGCGCGCCCGCGCGATGCGGCCCGACCAGGTGCTCGTGATTAACCTGTCCGGCCGCGGCGATAAGGACGTCCAGCAGGTGCAGGCCCTCCTCGGCCGCCGCTGATCCGCCATGCGCAGCATGACCGGCTACGGGCGGGCCACCGCTGAGCTTGAGGGACACACCCTCACCGTGCAGGTCAGCTCCGTGAACCGGCGCAGCCTCGACCTGACCGTCGCGCTGCCGGAGCCCTGGACGGCGCTCGAGGCGGCGGTGGGGGAGTTGGTGCGCGGCGCGGCAACCCGGGGCAAGGTTCACGTCGACGTCGAGGTCACGGGGGATCCCGCGGCGGAGACCGCGGCGTGGGATGACGAGGCGGCCGGGGCGGCGCTGGACCGACTCCAGGCGTTCGCGCTGCGGGAGAGCGTGGAGTTCCGGCCCTCGGCGGAGTTACTCTGGTCAATCCTCAGCTCCCAGCGGCGCGCGCGGCGCCTGCCGTCGCCCGAGGCCGCGGAGCCAGTGGTGCGAGAGGCCGTCAGCGAGGCCCTGCGTGGCTTCGCGGCGATGCGCGCTCGGGAGGGCGAGGCGCTGCTGGTCGACTTCATTCAGCGCTCCGAGAGCCTGCACCGGCAACTAGAGGTGATCGCGGCCCGGGCGCCGCAGGTGCCGCTGTTGTATCGCGGGCAACTCCACCGTCGCCTGCGCGAGGCGGGGCTCGAGCTGGACTTGGAGGACGAGCGGGTCCTGCGCGAAATCGCCCTGTTCGCCGATCGCTGTGACATCGCCGAGGAACTCACGCGCCTGCGGAGTCACTTCGAGCAGTTCGCCGGGTTGCTGCGCGCCGAGGGCGAGATCGGGCGCCGGGCCGAGTTTTTGCTGCAGGAGATCGGTCGTGAAGTGAACACCATCGGGAGCAAGGCCAACGATCTCACCATCGCTCGCGCCGTCCTCGAGCTGAAGAACGAGCTCGAACGGGTGCGCGAGCAGATGGCCAACGTGGAATAGGCCGGGCGGCTTTCCGCCGTGGAGCCGGGGAAAAGAGTGGACGCCCGGCGGAACCGGGTTCACTTCCGTGCCACCCATGAGCGCAACCTTCTACCAGATCCTGCACCTGGTTTCCGTCTTGGTGCTGACCGGCTACACGTTTTACGCCTTCGCCGCCCCGCCCGAGACTCGCAAGCGGGTGCTGATGATCACCGGCATCGCCGGCTTTCTGCTGCTGGTCGGGGGCTTCGGCCTGCAGGCCAAGCTCAAGGTGGGCTGGCCGGGCTGGCTCTTCGTGAAGCTTGCTTGCTGGTTGGCCCTGTCCGCACTCGCGGGCCTGGGCTACCGCCGGCGCGGCGCCGCTGGCGCCTTGGCAGTCGCCGCGGTCGCGATCGTATTCGTCGCGGTGTTGATGGTCTACACGCGGCCGTTTT
>JBEDEF010000191.1:0-5090 GCA_041175845.1 Verrucomicrobiota bacterium | reverse complement strand
GGCCGAAATGAGGCCGAGCGAGGGGAGGTAGCGCTCGACGGAGGCGTCCCAGTTGACGGACTCCAGAGGCAGGAGCCGGGGATTACCCTCGGTTACCCGGCGGGCCGTTTCGTTCACAGTGCGGCGGAGGGCGCTGTCGTCGAAGGAAGGGCGAGCGAGGGAGTTGCTCCACGAAGCGCGCACGACGGTCTGGCGGTCGAGGTCGTAGCGCAGGTGGAGGCCGGGGAGGAGGTTCTCATAGGACCGGCCGCGGCGCACGGCCTGGACGGCGGTGCCGCGGAGCTCGTTGCCGCGGTTCTCGTAGCGGGTGCGCTCGAGGCGGGCGCCGACCAGGGTGTTCAGGCGCCCGAAGGTGGCGCCGCCCATCAGGTAGGCGGCCGTCACGTCCTCGGTGGACTCCCAGTCGTCCTGAGTGCTTTCCACCAGGAGGCGGTTGGGGGTGAAGGCGGCGCGATTGGCGGCGAACGCGCCGAGCACCTTGGGGGTGCTGGCGCGATAGCCGGACGAGAAGAAGGGGTAGTCGTCGCGGGTCTGCCCCTCGAGCATCGAGGCGAAGGTGAAGGATGCCGGCACCGTGTGGTCGACGGTCTCGTTGGCCGCGGACTTGTCCTTCTCGCGCAGCTGCAGACCGACCTTCACGTAGGCGGGAACATCGGCAAGCCGCAGGTTGCGGCGGGCGTTCACGCCCACGTTGAGCTCGGACTCGTCACCGGGCGAGTTCACCACCCGGAAGCGGCTGACCTCGCTGTACTGGGAGGGGTCGGACACGATCGCCGTCGGGGCGCTGAACGACGGAGCGTACATTCCCGGGGCGAACGAGTAGGACCAGGTGCTGTTGCGGTTCGGCTTGCGGAAGCGGACGGTCACCTCGTCGGGACGCTGCTCTTCGCCCTTCGACCAGCCGAGGCGGCCGTCGAGCTGCCAGTCGCCGGCGGTGCGCTCGAAGCCGGCGACGAGTGCCAGGATTTGCTGCTCCTTCTGGCGGTAACGCATGTCGTGCCGCTCGCGACGCACGCCCGTGATGGTCGCACCGGTCTCGCTCAGGCTGCTGACCGTACCCTCGGCGAACGGCAGCGTGTACACGTAACGGATCTCGTGATCATTGAACTGGGAGAAGGTGCCGCGGAGGTAGAGGCTGGTCTGGGCGTCGGGACGGAATTCGACCGCGGAGGAGGCGCCGTAGCGGGTGCGGGTGATCTCATACTCGCGGAAGGCGATGCCGAGCAGGAAGGGCGCGCGGGTGCCGGCCGGGGCGCCAGGGACCGCCCGGAGTTCGTAGCCGCCATCCTCCTCGAAGTTGTTGGTGGCGAAGCGGCGCGCCTGCCAGGTGGGGGAGAAGATGAAGCCCCACTTGCCGTCCGCGGAGCGGTCACCGTAAGTCGCGTTAAACTTGCTGCTGAAGCGTTCCGCGAGGTGGTTGTACTGACCCTGCGCCGTCGCCTGCAGCTGCCGCCCGTCGGCGTCGAAGGCGCTACGGGTCCGCACATTGATGCTCCCGCCGAGCCCGTCCGCATCCATATCAGGCGTCGGGACCTTGGTGACCTCCACCGCCGCGAGCGAATCGGTCGGGAGGACGTCCAGCGCCACGACGCGGTCGCCGCGCTCGGGGGTGGCGAGCGACACGCCGTTGAGGCGCACGCTGTTGAGGTCAGGGCGGATGCCCCGCACCACGATAAAGCGGCCCTCGCCCTGATCGCGGTACAACGCGAGGCCGGGGATGCGCTGCATCGTCTCGGCGACGTTCTGGTCGGCGAAGCGGCCGATCTCGTCCGAGGCGACGATGCTGGTCAGCGTGTCCGCGGCCCGCTGCTGGTTCAGCGCCCGGGCCGAGCCGACGGCGCTGCCGGTGATGACGAACTTATCCATCGCGACCACGTCCGCCCCGAAGGCGACGTCGGCCCGGGTCGTCGACCCCGCGGCGACGGTTACATTCCGGGTCAGTTCCGCGTAGCCGACATAACTGAAGACCAGGGTGCGGTTGCCCGCGGGGATCGCCGGCAGGCTGTAGTCGCCCGCGGCATCCGCGAAGGCTGTGAGGCCGGTCTCGGCGACCGAGACGCGGGCGCCTGCCAGCGCAAGTCGGTTGCCGGCGTCGGTGATGCGGCCGGCGATGCCGCCGGTGCCCTGTGCCGCGAGGGGCAAGGCGAGCAGCGAGAGGAGCGCCGCGAACAGGCGGCGGAGCGGGCGAGGGTGGAGTTCGAGCATGGTGTCGGTGTTCAGGCTCAGCGCGTCGGTTTTTAGCCCTTGGCGTCAATCGCCACGGCGGGTTGACGCGGAGATGTTGCTGAAGCGTAACTTGATTGTTACCTGAGTGACGCATCGGTGAAGGGGATTTGCGCGCTCGGGGTGCGGCCGTCGGCGCGATGCGGCTTGCGGGGTAAGCTTCTTTGTCCACTCGTAACGAATTCGTCTTCGATCTGTAACATTGCTTCCGCACACTCCTCCCATGCTATTTTCCTCACGCTCCTGCGACGCGAAGGGGGTACGGTCGCGGAGCGGCGGCGCCCAGCGGCCCACGCACAGACTTGGGCGCGGCTCGGCGAGCCTCCATGGGCTTTGCTCCCGGTTCGCTCCTCAGGCCACCCGCTGCTAGCGGCCGCCCTATGACGACCTCGCGCCTCCTCCTCGTGCTTGTCTTAGCTGCTTCCGGGCTGCGGGGCGAAAAGCTCGTCATTAAGGGCTCCGATACCCTGGGTGCCAAGTTGGTGCCCACCCTCGCGGAGGAGTACAAAGCGACCAGGCCTGGTGTGGCTTTCGAGATCGCGGCGGAGGGATCGACGACTGGAATTTCGGCCATCATCGAGGGTACGGCGCAGATCGGAATGAGCTCCCGGGAGGCGAAGGCGACGGAGGTCTCGGCGGCGGCGGCGCGAGGAGTACGGCTCAACGGCATCATCGTCGCCTTTGATGGCCTCGCGGTCGTCGTGAATGCCCGCAACCCGGTGGCCCGGCTTTCCCCGCGGCAGGTGGAGCAGATTTTCGCGGGGGACGTCACCGACTGGTCCGCTGTCGGGGGGCGACCCGGAAAGATCTCCGTGTACACCCGGAACACGTCTTCCGGGACATATTCGGACTGGAAGGACCTTGCGATGCGCAAGCGCGACTACGCCCGATCCTCGCAGAAATTGGCGGGTAACGAGCAGATCGTGGCCGAAGTGGCCCAAAATCCGAACGGCATCGGCTATGTCGGCCTCGCCTACCTAAAGGCGGCTGGGATCAAGGTGCTGCCGATCAACGGAGTTGAGCCCACCCGAGAGAATATTCTGGGCCAGAGGTATGCCTATGCCCGACCGACTTATTTTTACTGTAATGGAAACCCGACGGGTGAGGCGGCCCGTTTCGTGGAGTTTACTTTGGGCGGCAGGGGGCAGGCGATCGCCGACCGTCTGGGCTTCGTACCTGTGCGCTGACCTTGCTTATGTCCGCGACTGGCCCTCGTCCGAGCTTGTTCGTCCGCCGCCGATTGCGGTTCCTCGGATTGTCGCCTGATGACGCAATCCGGGCCTTTTTCGGCGGCAATGCCGTGGTGGCGGTCGTGGTTCTAGCGCTGATCACGTATTTCCTGGTCCGAGAGGGGGCGGGTTTCTTTGGGCAAAACCGCCGAAATCTTGAAGTCTACCGGCTGGCGGGACTCGAATTCGTTGACCATCTGCGGGCCCAAGAGGAGGCACATACGGCACTCACGCGTCGGTTGTCGGAGCTTCGCCTCAAAGTTCACACTCGGCTGAGCGGCGGCGCTGGGGGAGGGGAGACGGCCGAGCGGGCGCTGGTGGAGTTCGACGCCTACGCGGAGCGCTTTGCTTCGGCGATTGACCCGCTGCGAGTCCTCGGGAGCGAGCTCACGGAGGTGGCCACTGGCATCAAGACGAAGTTCATGGTCAACGAGGACCGCAAGGAGGAGCGCCGCCAGTTGGTTTCAGAAGGCAAGACCAGCGAAGCTGCCCGCGTCCAGGTGGCCCCCGTTGACTTTGCCGCCGAGGCTCGACCTCTCCTCGCGGCGCGGAGCCGGCATCGGGAGATCAATCGGCTGCTCGCGGCGGAGCTGCTTGCTTTGCTGGCCGCTGCGCCTGCGCCTCCGGTGACGGAATTGCGCGAACTGCTCACGCGCTTCGACGCGGAGGTACGCGCCTTTGTGGCCGACTTGCCGGCCATTGAGCGCCGACTGGAAGCTTGGGATCAGACGCGGCCCGTCGGCGGCGGGGAGGCCTTGCGCGCCTTTCTCTTCGGGCCGCAGTGGCTGACGGCCAGTTTCTGGCAGGATTGGTACGGTCTGCTGCCGTTGTTGACGGGCTCGCTGCTGGTATCCGGGGTGGCCTTGACGTTGGCGGTGCCGCTGGGGGTGGGGGCCGCCATTTACGTCAACCAGTTTGCCTCGGTCCGGGAGCAGCGGGTGGTCAAGCCGGCCATCGAATTTATTTCGGCCTTCCCCTCGGTCGTCCTTGGGTTCTTTGGCATTGCGGTGCTCGGGGAGTTCCTGCGGCAGGTCTCTCAAGTCTCGTGGCTGGCCTGGGTTCCGGGCTTTCCCTTCAGCGAGCGGCTGAACGTGCTGACCGCGGGTTGCCTGCTCGCGCTGATCGCGGTGCCGACGATCTTCACGCTCGCGGAGGATGCGTTGAACAACGTGCCGCGGGCCTTGCCCGAGGCCTCCCTCGCCCTCGGTGCTTCGCGCCTGCAGACCACCCTTCGCATCGTGTTTCCGGCGGCCCTTTCCGGAATTATTTCCGCGGTCCTCCTCGGCCTCGGCCGGGTGATCGGGGAGACGATGGTGGTGCTGCTCTGCGCGGGTAATCGGATTGCGATCCCGGATTTCACCCAAGGGCTGGGGGTGGTGGTCGAACCGGTGCATACGATGACTGGCATCATCGCGCAGGAGATGGGTGAGGTCGTCCGCGGCAGCATCCACTACCGAGCGTTGTTCATGGTCGGGCTGGTGCTGTTCCTCCTTTCCCTCGCGATTAACTTCCTCGCCCAGCGCATTCTCCGGCGCTACCGGCTGACGCCCGGTTAACCCGATGACGGCGGTCCCCCATCGTTTCACGCCGCGTTCCGGCGGTCCCCGCATCCGGGAGGCCATCGTGGTGGCCCTGTTT
>JBEDEF010000190.1:0-3189 GCA_041175845.1 Verrucomicrobiota bacterium | reverse complement strand
CCTTAAAACCAGCCTTTTCCCGCACCGAATTCCCGTCCAAGCTCCCCACCGTGATTCCCTTTTCGACCTCCCTCGCCACCACGCTGCGCACCTTCGAGGCCCTGGCGGTGCTGGAGCCTGTCATCACCCGCGCCGGTGACCTGATTCTTGAGACGCTCCGGGGTGGCGGTAAGCTGCTGGTGGCGGGCAACGGGGGTAGCGCGGCAGAGGCGGGCCACTTCGCGACCGAGCTCACTGGGCGGTACCAGCGCAACCGGCGGGCACTCCCCGCACTTGCACTCTCCGCGGATGGCTCGCTGCTGACCTGCGTGGGCAACGATTTCGGCTTTGAGCAGGTCTTCGCCCGGCAGATCGCCGGACTCGGTCAGGCGGGTGACCTGCTGATCGTACTGAGTTCTAGTGGCAACTCGCCAAATCTCCTCGCAGCCCTGGCCGAGGCCCGGCGGGGAGGACTCCGGAGCCTGGCACTCCTGGGCCGGGGCGGCGGCCGCGCCCGCGGTCTCGCGGACTGCGAGCTGATCGTGCCCGGAGAAAGCGGCGCGGCCGCGCAGGAGGCTCACCTCTTTCTCATCCATCATTTCTGCGAGCGAATCGACGCCGCCTTCCCGGAGTGAGGCGCAGCGGTGGCGTCAGAAACCCCTTGCGCCGCGCGCGACGACGCCTTGGCTCACGGCCCCAATGAGCAACACCGCACCCGCCGAAGAGCACGCCATCCTGAAGACCAGCTACGGGGAGATCACCCTCGCGTTCTGGTCCGACGTCGCCCCGAAGACCGTCGAAAACTTCAAGAAGCTCGCCCGGGAGGGCTTCTACGACGGCACCGCCTTTCACCGCATCATCAAGGGCTTCATGATCCAGGGCGGCTGCCCCAACACCAAGGCCGGTGCCAAGGGTATGCCCGGTACCGGCGGCCCCGGCTACACCATCAAGGCCGAGTTCAACGCCAAGCCGCACGTCCGCGGCGTCATCTCGATGGCCCGCTCCCAGCACCCGGACTCCGCGGGCTGCCAGTTCTTCATCTGCCACGGCGACGCCCGCTTCCTCGACCGCCAGTACACCGCTTTCGGCCAGGTGGTGAAGGGGGACGACGTCCTAGAGCGCCTCGCGACGGTTCCGACCGGTTTCGGCGGCGGCGGCGGCGAGAAGAGCACGCCGGCCGAGCGCATCGCCATCGAGAGCATCCGGGTGGTTCCCGCGGCCTGAGCCGGCGCTGAACGGCGCGTCCGGGGACGTTTCAGCGGTCAAAAATCGCCGCGGCCACCTCCGGTGCGGCGAACATTTCCGCCGCATCATGCCCGATGCCAGGGGTCTCGACCTTCCGCCAGCCGAAGGTCCAACCGCGGGCGCGGGCCAACTCCGCGGCAAAAGCGAAGCAAGCCCGCCCCCGCGCGAGTCGGTTGCCACCCTGCAGCATTGCCGCCGGGCTCTGGTCGAGATTCGCCTCCACGAGGGTGTCCGCGGTGCCGAGGTAAAGCGTAAGCGGGGCCGCGAGGTAGCGACGCAGCACGTCGTCGGAACTAAGCTCCGGCGGCAGGGCCCCGAAGCCATAGCCGAAGTCCCGCTCGCGGGTCGGAAAAAGGTGTGACCCCGGGTTCGCCGCCACGATCCGGCCGGCCTCCGTGGGCAGAAACGCGGCGAGCCGGACGAGGAACTGTCCCCCCGCGGAGTGGCCGATCAGATAGTAGGGCAGCGCGGGCCGGCCTTCGTCGGCCCGGATCCGATCCACCAGGCGCGGCACCGCGGCGTAGGTCCAGCGTTCCGGTGGCTGCACCTTGCCCGACTTATCCACGAGGCCACCCCGCTGGTAGCGCTCCAGCGGGAACCGCTCCTTGTCGAATCGCGGCGCCACCACGAGCGCCCGGAAACGCTCCGCCAAGGTGATGGCGAAATTACGGTAATCCTCGGCGTTGCGAGCCACCCCGTGGAAGATGACGAACAACGGACCATCCCGGTATGTGGGCGGCCGGTAGGTGAAGACTTCGATCACCTCCCCCTCGTGGGTGAAGTCCAGCCGGTGGGCGCCCACCTTCAGCGGTGCCGCATCGAAGCGGTGCAGCGCGAGCAGGCCGAGCAGGCAGAGGGCACGGAGGAAGGTCATCGCGGGAGCCGATGACGAGCTTAGCGCGGGGGCAAGCCCCGGCCGGATCAGGGAACCGGTGCCAATCCCCGGACGAAGGCTAGCCAGAGACCGACAAAAGTACACGCTGCGCGGGGTGCAACGGATCCTCCACCTTGTGGCCGCCATCACCCCCGGGCACGTGCTGGGCTGGGACGGCCGGCTCCCGTGGCGGCACCCCGAGGATCTGGCCCGCCTGGATACGCTCACGGCGGGAGCGGCCTGCCTGCTTGGTCGCAGGACGTACGAGGCATGGCGGAGCGTTGAGCGGCACGGACGCCGCCCGATCGTGATCTCCGGCTCGGACGTGCCGCTGCGCTCCCCAGCGCCGCGGGCCGCTGATTTTACTGCAGCCCTCACGCTGGCCGACCAGATGCCGGAGGAAATCTTTGTCTGCGGAGGCAGCCGACCCTACGCGGATGCGCTCCTGCTCGCAGGGCGGCGGCACCTTCGTCTGCACCTGACCTTGGTGGAGCCGGAGTGCCCGGGCGACGCCTTCTTCCCACCGTGGAACCACCTGCCCTGGGAGCCCTTGGAAGGTCCCCGCGCGGCCACGCCGGGGCTGCGGTTTCTTACCCTGGACCTGCCGGCTGACCCGCGGTCCGACCGGTGAAACGCGCCGCGTGCGCGGCCGCGACGGCGAGATACTTTTCCGCCCAGCCGCGCAGGGCGTCCTGTTCCGCGGCGCTAAGGCTCCGCACCACGCGCGCCGGAGCCCCGAGCACCAGCGAGCCGGGCGGGCAGGTGAAGCGCTGCGGCACCAGCGCGTTCGCACCCACGATGCTGCGCGCGCCAATCACGGCCCCGTCGAGGAGCGTGGAGCCCATCCCGACGAGACATTGGTCCTCGACGGTGCAGGCGTGGACGATCGCGCCGTGCCCGACGGTGCACCAGTTTCCAATGAGGGCGTCGCGGTCGTCCGCCAGATGCACCACCACATTGTCCTGCAGGTTGGTGCCGACGCCGACGCGGATCCGGGCGATGTCGCCGCGTAGCACCGCCCCGTAAAACACGCTTGAGCGCTCCCCGAGCTCGACGTCGCCGATCACGGTCGCGTTGGGCGCGACGAAGAG
>JBEDEF010000189.1:0-5000 GCA_041175845.1 Verrucomicrobiota bacterium | reverse complement strand
GGTGCTGCAGGGGGGGGCCAGCTTCGGTCCCGTGGACCGCACGCTGACCTTGGTGGCGTTCCGCGCCGCCGGAGGTAAGACGGTGGCGACCGCTTTTCACGCGGCCTGCCATTCCGTTTCCATTTATCCCTTCCAGACGGGGATCTCGGCGGACTGGCCGGCCCCGGCGGCCGCCGCACTGTCGGCGGCCTTCGGCGGGGAAAGCCTCTTCTTCCAGGGGTGTGCGGGCGACATCACTCCGTGGCTGCGGGGCGCGGCGGCGGTCCAGGAGATGGCGGCTGGATTAGCCCGGAAGTCGTCCGCTGCCCTCCGGTTCGCTGTCCCCCTGGAGACCCTCCCGCTCCGTTTCGGCCAAGTCAGCGTCCAACTGCCGCTCCAGCCCGCCGCCAAGGCCCGGACCGGCACGGACACGGTGGCGGCGGAGGTGCAGGTGATCACCTGCGGTCCGCTCGCCTTTGTCACGTTACCCGGGGAGCCCTTGACGGATTTGGGGGTGGCCATCCGCGAGCAGTCTCCCTTTCCGCAGACCCTGGTGCTCGGCTACAGCAACGGCAACGGGGTCCACTACGTGGGCATGCCGGGCGAGAAGGCCCGGGGAGGCTACGAGATGGGAGTGGCGGGCGCGGGCACGGATGAGTGCGGCGCGCTGCTGGTCGGGGCGGCGACGCGGCTCCTGCGCCGGGTTTACGACGAATCCGGCTATCCCCGGCGTTGAGCGGGGATGGCGACCGGCTTCAGAAGCGGACGGTGACGTTCAGTTCCGTCTGCAGCGGGACGACGTAGCTGTAGCGGTAGACGTTACGGCCGTCGCTCATCGTCGTGAAGCTGGTTTTGCGGAGCTTTCCGTTCTCCCAGTCCGCGAGGTTGCGGAAACCGAGGCGCACGCGGACCTGCTGGTTCCAGACCTTCTGGTCGCGCATCACGTAGCCGTGCATCAGGTGGGTGGCGCCGCCGATCATTTCCTGACCATTCGGGATGCCGAAGAGGTAGTCATCGCGCCAGCTGCCGTTCAGGCCGACGCGGACGCCGCGCAGCGGGGCCCAGGTGTCACGCTGAAAGGCGTAATCGGCGACCCAGCTGGCCGACCACGGCGAGGCGCGGGGGCCGGCGGGCTTGGTATCGATGTCTAGGGTGTCGAGCAGCAGCTTCGCCTCCGTCAGCAGGGTGGGCAGCTCGTTGCCCCGCCGGACGGCGGCCTCGTAATAGCCGCGAAAGCGGTCGAGGTCGGGTTGGCCGCGCACCTCGGTGCGGGCGAGGGTGAAGCGCAGCTGAAGCCCGCGGACCGGGCGCAGGTTGAGGGTCAGGTCGGCGCCGCGAGAGTTCTCGGTCGACTTGTAATAGCGGGAGGCGCTGGCGGTGCCTTCCTCCCCGTATTTGTAGCGGGGATCGCCGGGCAGGATGTCGTTCGGGTTCATCAGGTCCTCAATCTCGGCGGTGTTGAAGTCGACGATGTTGTTCCAGCTCAGGGCCACGTTCTGGCGATCAATGTCGAAGACGCCCAGGTTCACGCTGGCCCGGTCCTGCCAAAAGCTGCCCTTCAGGCCGACCTCCTTGGTCACGCCGGTGATCGGCGGGAAGCGTTCGCGGTCGAACGTACGCAGCCCCTGGAAGCGGAACGATTCCGAATAGACACCGTAAAGGTTCAGGTCCCGCGTCAGCATCACGGTCAAACCGCCCGTGAAGCTGGTGTTTTCGAGGCGCAATTGTTGGTTCTGCACGTATTCGCCGGGGCGCGCCTTGGCGCGCACGGGCGGCTCGATGTCCTCGGCGTAGGGACCGAACTTGCGCGTGCCCTCGTACTCGAAGTTCCGGTTCCAATCGTGGCGGGCGCCGACGAGGGACTGGATGCGGCCGTTGAGGTAGCGTCCGCTGGCCGAGAAGGCGACCGCGGAGGCCTGCCGCCACTGCGTGCCGTCGGTGGCGCTGGTGCCGGACGGGAAGAAGGCCAGCGACTTGGGCGTGATGTCGGGGGTGGTGGGCAGGTTGGCCGGCTTCATCGCGTCGAACAGGGCGCGGGAATAGAAGCGTGGGTCATCGAAGAACAGCCTCAGGCGGACCCGGTCGAGGTTGGTGTTGAGACCGGTGGCGGTGCCGCGGTCGACGTTGCGCGTATTGAAGGTGTTGAAGCGCCAGTTGATCACCTGGTCCTCGCGGTATTCCGCGCTGGCGACGAACAGCTGCTGCATCCACTTCCAGCGATCGAACTTGTACACCGCGGTGCCGCGGAACGAATCGACGATGTTGCCGAAGCGCTTCTCATCGAGTTCCGACTCCACGTAGGGCCGGCCGTCCACGTCGATGCTAATGGTGCTGGAGAAGAAGTTGTCGTTGCGGATCGCGGTCTGCTTCTGGTGATTGTAGGCTAGTTCGAGGCCGATGGGCCCGAGGCGCTGCTCGAGGGTGGCGGTGTAGGTGTGGAAGGGACGGTTCTGGCGGTCGAAGGAACCGCGCAGGTTGTAATGCTTCGGATATCCCGCGAACCGCCGCGTCCCGATTACGGCTCCCGCGGCGTTGCGCATCGTCACATCGAAGTAGCCACCCTCGACCAAGGAGGGGGAACCGCCGATTGGGCCGTTGGAGCGGTCCGCAGCGGGAAGGTTGGCGCGCACGATCCACTGGCCGTCGGAGGTGTAATAGAGGCGATCCGAGGTGTAGGCGCGCGAACGAGCGGAGATTTCGCGGATGGTCACCCCGCCGAAGCCACGGACGTTCTCGAAGTCGCCCCGTTCATATTCGAGCCGGATGAGGGTCTGCGGCAGCGGCTGCCAGGTAGTGGTTAGGGTCTCGCCCTCCAACTGGTAGGTCGAGGCATCCTGGAACGTCCGCTCCTGCCGGCGCACGGCATTGAGGCGGAGGGCCAGGCCATCGCGCAGCTTGCGGTTGTAATCGAGCTGGAAGCGGTACGCGCCGTCGCTGTTGTAGGCCGCGAAGAGCGTGCCGAAGGTCTTCATGATCGCCCGTTTGGTAAAGACCGAGGCCTGGCCGCCGGGCTCGACGTCGCCGAAGATGAGCGAGTTGGAGCCCTTGCCGAAGTCGATCCGCTCGACGTTGTAGGTGTCGCTCGGCACGTACCAGCGGAAGTAGTTGCGGGTCGCGGTGGATCCGGAGAGGCCGCGGAAGGCGATCGCGCCACCCTGATTGTCGTTCTCCAAGGTTGGCGGGGCGTAGGCGTTGGCCACGAAGTTCGCCACCTCATCCGCCGTGTACAGGCCGAGGTCTTCGATGAAGTCGGCCGTGATGGCGTCGATATTCACCGGAACGTCCTTCAGCGCCTGCTTCGTGCGGGTGGCGGAGAGGGTCTCGTTCGCGGACCAGCCGGTCTCCCGCTCCGTCGCGATGATGAAAGGGGAGAGGGTGACGGTCTCCTCCCGCGCCGGAGGCGTGACAGGTGCAGTAGGCCTGGTCTGGGCGAGGCCGACGGCCGACGGCAGGAGGAGGCCCGCGCAGAGCAGCACGGGAACGGGGCGGAAGGGAGCGAAGGGCATAGGGCAGGGTGCGAGGTGGCGGGGAATCAGGTGCTGATCCGATGAATAACTTGTAATCTGGTTTTGCAAAGCGCCATCCGCGGTCTCAGCCGTCAGCCTCCTCCAGGATTGAGTCCGTCCGGGCCCTCGGGCAGGGCATCCGCCGATGAAGAACCTGATGGCGGAGGGAATGCGGTGGTTCGGGCCCAATGACTCGGTCTCGCTGGCGGAAATCCGGCAGACCGGCGCCTCGGTGGTTTATTCGGCGCTGCACGACATTCCCGCGGGCGAGGCGTGGCCGGCCGCCGCGATCCGGGCGCGACAGGAGGCTGTGGCCGCTGCTGGTTTAAGTTGGGACGTGGTCGAATCCGTCCCGGTCTCGGAGGCGATCAAGACCCGCACGGGTGAATTCGACCTTCATCTGGAGAACTACCGGACGACGCTCTCACGCCTCGGCGCCGCTGGCATCCGCGTCGTCGTGTACAACTTCATGCCGGTGCTCGACTGGGTCCGGACCGATCTGGCTTACCTGCTCCCGGATGGGCGCGAGGCCCTTCGCTACGAACCTTGGCGTTTCGCGGCCTTCGATGTCCATGCCCTGCGTCGTCCGGGGGCGGAGGGGGATTGGAGCCCGGCGGTGCTGGATGCGGCCGCCCGCGGCTGGCGCGCGTTGGGCGCCGCGGGGCAGGAGGCCCTGACCCGCCAGACCCTCGACCTCTTCCCCGGGGTGCGGCTCGGACTTTCCGTGGAGGACCTGCGGGCGATGCTGGCGCGGCACGCCGGGGTGGGGCCGGACGGCTTGCGGCGGCATCTGGCTGGTTTTCTGGAGGCGGTGCTGCCGGCGGCGGAGGCTGCCGGTGTCCGACTGGCGATTCATCCCGATGACCCCCCCTTTCCGGTCCTCGGCCTGCCCCGCATCGTGTCAACCGCGGCGGACCTCCAGGCGATCCTCGGCCTCTCCGCCTCCCCGGCCAACGGCGTCTGTTGCTGCACGGGTTCGCTGGGGGTGCGGCCGGAGACGGACCTTCCAGGGCTCGTGCGCCAACTCGCACCCCGGATTCACGCCGCGCACCTGCGCAGCGTGACCCGAGAGCCGGGGGGCGCGTTTCACGAGTCCGGTCACCTGGAAGGGGATGTGGACCTGCCCCCGGTCGTGTCCGCACTGCTGGCGGAGCAGGCGCGCCGCCACGCGGAAGGGCGATCGGACTGGCGGATCTCCTTCCGGCCCGACCACGGGCACCGGATGCTCGATGACTTCCGCCGCGCGGCGCCGGCCTGCCCCGGGTATCCTTTGATCGGCCGGCTCCGGGGGCTGGCGGAACTCCGGGGCCTCCAACGCGGGTTGGCCCACGCGGCGGCCGGCTGATTTCCGTCGTGCAAAATGCGCCAATCCGGTCCGTGCTGCCGCCGTTGCTTATGAAGTCCCAACTCCTCCTCGCCCTCTGCCTCCCGGTCCTCGCCCTCGGGGCCGCCGCCGACAACAAGCCCCACCCGGTCGGCTATGATGACACGCCCCTGATCCCCGGTACCTCGTGG